>CAYNTB010000019.1:0-5110 GCA_964399905.1 uncultured Bacteroidales bacterium
CGGATTTACGGTTGTGCTGAAAACCATACGTTTTAATTTTTCAGGAGAAAACCGTTCTGCAAGCTGATAATTTGCTTTGGTTAAGGGCGTTGGTTGTGCAAACATTTTGGTAACCGGCAAAACCAGAAACAAAATGAGCAGTTGAAGTGCAAGAATTTTTTTGTTCATAATTATAGCGTGTTTAATTTCCAGATAGTGAATTATTTTTATTCGAATACAAAAAATATATAATTAAGTTCGGTCAAATTCTCAAATCCCTAATCGTGTCTTAGCGAGGTAACAGGATCCTGATCTGCGGCTTTTTTTGCCGGCATATATCCAAATAAAATCCCGACAGAAGCAGAAACCCCAAATGAGATCAGAATTGAATCCCATGAAATAATGGTCAGGATATCAGTAGCTTGCATGACTCCTTTTGACAAGAGTACCCCCAATAAAATTCCGATTAAACCGCCGCTTACACTTATTATTGTTGCTTCCGATAAAAATTGAAAGATGATATCTTTTTTCCTGGCACCGGTGGCCATACGTACACCAATTTCCCGTATCCGCTCCATCACGGATGCCAACATAATATTCATGATGCCAATACCTCCGACAATTAGCGAAATACTTGCAATGGCTCCAAGAACAATATTAAAAATATCTTTTGTGCGTTGTTCCTGTTTTAATAACAGCTCAGGAACTTTCAGTTCAAAATCAGTTACATTTTGATGTCTTCTCAGCAATAGTTTCTTAATAATCTTTGTGGTTAATTCCAATTGTTCAGATTCTTCAACCTGGACAATTAGTTTATCCAGTTGGTTTGTATTGGCTTCGCTATTTCCACCTGAAGACGAAGTAATTGTTACCGAACCGCCTCCATGTCCGCGACCGCCTCCGCCCATTGATATAACAGAAGTTGTTGCCTGTCCTTTCAACGCAATACTTCTATCCTGGTATCGAAGTAATAAGGTTTGCAAGGGAGCATAGATATTTTCGTTGTAATCCGAAATCCCAAGATCTTTAGAAGTGTTTTGATTAAATTTTTGGGTTTCAAGGATGCCAATAACCGTTAGCCATAATTCCCCGCATTTCAGGCTTTTACCGATTGGGTTTTCCTGGGGGAAAAAGCGTGCTTTTATTGATGGCCCAATGATGCAAACTGATGCACCGGTAATATAATGTTCTTCACTAAAGGTACTCCCCTCCTGAATATTTAGATTATAGACATGAAAAAAATCAGCAGTGACCCCATTCAGCAGGGCGGATGTTTTTTTCCCGTTTTTCACTATATCGGTTTCATACGTAACCTCCGGGCTAATTCTCTGAATGGTTGGAATAATCTGTTTTATACTTTCAGCATCTTTAAGGGTTAAACCTGGCGAAAATTGTTTCTTCGCTGATTTTCCTTCTTCTTCAGAATCATCTGCAGTTGAGTAATCAATGATGGGTGTTATAACAATATTGTTTACACCAACCATTTTTATCTGGTCAAGAATTTCCTGCCTTGCTCCATTTCCAATACTCATCATTGTAATTACGGCAGCAACTCCGAAGATAATACCCAATGCTGTGAGTATAGACCTGAACTTATTCGCCATTACAGCTTCAAAGGCAATAATTAGTATTTGAATATATCGTTCCAAAACTTTATGTTTTAATGATTGATGTTACCTTTGTGTTTGTGTTCCGGTTCCTGCGGGACGTTCTCCTGCGGGTCTTTGGCCGCGCCCACCGCCTGGTCTTGAGTTGAGATCCATTTTGGTTGGATCCATTCCTCTTTCTTTGAGCCGGTCGAACATCTGGCGGAGTTCTTCATCGCTTCTATTCTTCATCTCTTCCGGAAGTCGGCTTTTAAACAATTCGAATTCGCTATCCGCAGAAGTCCCTGAATTTTGCATTTTTTGCAATTCGGCATCCTTTCGTTTTATTTGGTTAACAATAGAAGTATCCAATTTAACGAGTTTATAAGAATCTGCATCTTCTGGTGGAATGAGATAAACTTCGTCATTCTCATCCAATCCTGCACGGATGACAATCTCATTTTCATTTGAAGGTCCGATGATGACTTGCTGTTTGGTTTTTCTGGTATAAACAAAAGTCATACTATCTTGATTCTGAATAGCTTCAATTGGAATAAAGTAAATACTGTCGATAATATCTGTAATAATTTTATTTTTGGTTGTCATTGCCGGACGAAGGATGGTATCATATTCGTTAACTTCAATCATAACTTCGAATACCTTGGCATTGGTGTTTCTTAATTGTTCACCGATATTGGCAACATCAACCACTTTCCCTGTATAGCTTTTATCCGGGAAAGCATCAACGCCAATGACTACGGCTTGGTTCTTTTTAACCTTGCTAATATCAATTTCGTTCACATAAGTTTTAGTGTTGAACTTGGTAAGGTTTGGCAAAGTGGCCACAACCGGATCCCAACCATTAATCTGTGCTCCAACGCCTTGCTTTGTGCCATCCCAGCTTCTTTTGTATATAACCATCCCTGACTTGGGAGCGGTTACTGTAAATTGGTCCAAAATATCCAGCATTTCCTGGTAATCCCTTCTGCTTTTGGCACGTTCTGCCGAAACTTCCGACATAGTGGCTTTGGCCCTTTCATAGATTAATTTATAATTTTCAAGGGCTTGATCATATGCTCTTTGTGCTTTATCAAGGTTGATGTTCAACTGGCGAATCGTTGAAGGAGGTTCATAAATTGATAATTCTATTTCGATTTTGATCTCCTCCATATTGTATCTTAAATTGATAATCTCATTTCTGGCATTTCGCAACTCTAATGAAGTGTCGAGTTGTGTTTTGATATAATTTGATTCCAATGTTTCCAAATCCGTTTCACGATCTTGTATTCTTCCTTCCAGCTCGGTCCTGTCAAGGGTAGCTACCCAGTCGCCTGAATCCACTACAGTTCCATCCGGTACAATATCTTCAATACTTACACTAAATACCCTGACATTTCTTAAATTTTGAGGGCCCATGATTTTTTCACTGTTTTTTGCTTCCAGCTCACCGGTTGTGGATACACTTATTTCGAATGATCCAAATGAAACAGGTACCTTTGCGATATCTGCTGTAACTGTATCTGAGCCTGCAGCTGTCCAGATAATCACAATAATGATCACTGCTGCAACTAAAAGAAAAATAATATTATTTTTTTTCATACTAATTTGATTGTTTTTCGTCTGAAAGAATTCGAGAACTAATTAATGTGTTTTTTTAACATAACATTAGGACACGAAATTATGGATATTCTTTCTTAAGATATGTTAATATAGATAAAGCCCTTTGATAATTCTATGAATGCGATATTTATAACCATTTGTTCTGGAATTTGCAACCCAGAAATTCATCATTAATGCGAATATAAGTGGTCGAAATACGATCTTTTATCCATTCTGTAATTATTCCTTCATTTTTGTCCTGAAGTGCCCATTTTTGAATAAGATTATAATCGGTTTCCAGACTGGCTTGATGGGGGGCTGATTTTGATTTGAGCCGGATAATTTTGAAAGCATCTTTCCCATCTTCTGTTTTGTGCGAAATAGGGGCCGAAACATCGCCAACTTCCATTTTTTCAATGGCAAATGCTACAGCTGGTTCCAGTTCCTCCATACTAAAAGTATTGGATAAAGTGTTTGGATTAACCACTGCTCCCAGGTTGATTCGGTTTGGATCATCTGAAAAACGGATGACTGCATGTTCAAAATCAATGGAATCATTTTTTATGAGGGTGGCAATACTGTCGATATAACTGGCTGCATCTGCTAGGTCCTCGGGAGAGGGTTTCACCATGCGTAAAATATGCCTGACATTTACGTATTCGCCCCTTCGCCCAATAAATTGAAGAATGTGATATCCTGCCTCGGTTTCAATAATTTCTGAAACTTCACCCGGTTTTAATGAAAATGCGGTGGCTTCAAACTCGGGATACCACGAACCGCGTTTCGTGAGTCCTAATTCTCCTCCTTTTTTGGCAGATCCGGGATCTTCCGAATACAAAATAGCCAATGTTTCAAAATTTTCTCCTTTCAGGATTCGTTCACGAAAACCTTTGAGCTTGTCATAGATGGCTTTTTTTACCTCTTTGCTGATCGGCGGAATCCGAACCAATTGATTGTATTCAACAACCGAACTTACTTCAGGGATAGAATCTTTAGGTATGGACCTGAAAAAAGATCTTACCTCAGAAGGCGTTATGGTGATATCGCCGGTGATATTACTGTTCACTTCCTGCGTTATCATTTGTTCTTTAACAATTTCTTTAAGTTCTTCTTTTATTTTTTCTATTGGTTTCCGGTAATATTCAGCCATTTTATCTTCTGATCCAAATTGATTGACATAATATCGCAAACGCATATCCAGGCTTTGTTCAACCTGCGAATCGGTTACTTCTACACTGTCAATCTCTCCCGCATGCAACATTAACTTGTCGAACAATAAATTTTCGAGTATGCTGCATTTAATATTTGATTCCGAACCAGTGATCCCGTTCTGTAATCTGTATTGCATGTATTGGGTTTCAATATTTGACCTGAGAACGACATTCTTACCAACAACGGCCACCACTTCATCCAGGGTTATTCCTTCCTGTGCAATAACATTTGCTGAGATCAATAAAAAAATTGTCAGCATTATTTGATTAAATCCTCTGATTATATGTTTCTTCACTTTTGAAATTTTTGTCATTATCCTTATTCTTTTGGGTGCAAATGTAATTAATATATTTCTACGATATCACTATTTAACGCATCTTCAAATAATTGATTATGCATCTTATTGATCAGGTCAATCTTTCTTTTGTTCAGGATGATCCTGCGTATATTTTCACGTTCAAAACCTAGAGGCGAAATATTGTCTTTTACACTAAATTCTAAAAATTTAACGAAATATTGATAGGAGGCCTGCGTAAACTCATAAAATCGGTTATCTTTAAGAAATGCCTCCTGATCGTAGGTTTGAATTGGAATAACGCTCAATATATCGTTAAATGGCATCCACTGGTCTTCATTGATAAAATACCGTTCAGCATAAAGTTCACAATAGGTTTCAAGCGAATCAATTAAGTTATAATCATCGGATTTAAGGTAATTTTTTATTTTATTGATAT
>CAYNTB010000019.1:5120-6968 GCA_964399905.1 uncultured Bacteroidales bacterium
GGGCGTTCGCCGCCTGGCCTTGCCGGACTGCTCATGGCAACGTCGGATGATTACATAATCGGCTTTGACGATATTTTGGGTGAGTGCAAAATTTTGCCGGTTTTTATCATAATAATCTTCAATTTCGGCATCACTAACTTCTGTGTCCATTTGCTGGCTAATCAGCAAAGATTCATACTGGTATATAATGAGAGAATTCCGGTAGGTTTCCAATTGTTTCGTAAAATCCATTTGTTCGTCACTCAGGTTTTTCTCGGCCTGGATGAGCAATAACTTTTCACGTATCCAGGTGTTGATAAAGTTCCTGGCGATTACCAGACTATCTTTGGCTGGCGTATTTGCAGGGATAACACCTTGCATGTCAGATTCATATAGATAGTAAGTACCTACACGTGCAACAACAGTTCCATTTGTGTCGACATTTCTGATATTACATGCTGACAAAAACAAAACGATAACGAAGAGGAGTGTAGTGAGAATTTTGTTCATTTATTGAAGTTTATTTAATGTTTTTTTATTGATCTTCACCTTATAAATTGATCTTAATTCCTTAAGCCACTCATTCTCAAGAAAATTTTGGTAATCAGAAATTACGAGCCCTTTGATCGCATTAAAATCTTTCGATGAATATTTAGATTGATGTATTTGATAAAAGTTGGCGAGTCCCAATTTATCTTCCATCGATTTTTTCCAAACTTTTTGTTCACTCAGTTCAAAT
This sequence comes from uncultured Bacteroidales bacterium, assembly GCA_964399905.1. Classification (GTDB taxonomy): domain Bacteria; phylum Bacteroidota; class Bacteroidia; order Bacteroidales. The sequence continues at coordinate 5,839 of CAYNTB010000019.1, forward strand.
AACAAAATACCATTTTCGTATTCTTTCGTTATTTCTTTAAATTCTGGATACAGATCAACAAGATTATCCAGATAGAATGCACTACATGTTTCGTTAACAAAGGTTTCGTAAAGATAATCATAATAGGCCTTTAGTGTGAAGAAATTATTTCTGCTTTGTCTTTTCGCAATAAAATCTGCAAAATCTTTTTGTGTGAACCCTTGTTTTCCAATTTTGAAAAGATCAGCCTTATATGCTGCTGCATTTTCCAAATCCCAATTTGCCGTTAAGAGATTGATGTCGATGGCTTCAAAAAGTTTTTCCTTAGCGATGGGGTATGATTTGAAACCAAATTGTTTTTTGATTTTATCGATTTTAACCTTTTTGCTTATTTCAGATCGTGCATCATTTTTAAACTTCTTGTTTAAGAAGTCTAATTCATCCTGATAATTGCCCGGTATCCGGCGGTTAATTAGTTTTATAATGTGCCAGCCATAGGGAGTCCGGACGGGTTCTGAGAAACCTCCTGTTTTATCGATTCCGAAAATTGCCAGGTAAAATTCTGGTACCAGGTCGTTGGCAACAAATGGCTCCATCACCCCCTGATTTGCTTTAGAGCTTTGATCTTCGGAATATAATTTTACGAGCTCTTCAAAATTGGCACCAGCTTCCAGCATCTTATAAATTTCAACGATTTTTTTTCTCGAATTTTCTTCTGTCGGATTTAAGTTGTCGTGGGCCAAAAATATCTGTGAAATTGTAACTTCTCCAATGGCCTGATGGCGATCAGTGATTTTTAGCAGGTGATAACCGAGTTCTGTTTTTAAGGGTTGACTTATAGAATCTAAGGGGGTTTTATAGGCCATGTTTTCAAATGGATACGCCATGTCGAAGACTGAGAAATAGCCCAAATCACCAGCATTTCCCTTGATAATATTTTCACGTGCATCCGTCTGATCCCGGGCAGATAAATCTTCTGAAAATTGGAGTGCCAGATTTGAAAATGATTCGCCTTCAAGTGCCTTTTTTCGGATATCCTGTATTTTATAATATGCTTCCAGCGTATCTTCAGGACTTGCATTTTCCGGACACCTAATCAGGATATGGCTTGCCCGGATATCTGTAAAAAGCCTGTCGTGAGCTTCTTTCAA
>CAYNTB010000019.1:7079-12769 GCA_964399905.1 uncultured Bacteroidales bacterium
CGAGTTCGGTTTTTAACCGCTGGATGGTATCTAATTTAAGATCTTTGGCCTGCTTTATTTTTAACCTGAAATTGATGTATAAATCCAGGTATTCATCAATGTTTGCTGTATCTTTATTATGAATTGCTGCATTGCTTTTACGATATGCCCTGATAAACTCATCTGCCCTTATTTTTTCATGATCGATCCTGAGCAATACATGCCGATTTCTTTTCTGCGCATTTGCATTAAAGAGAAAAAAGAACGACAAAAAAATCGCAATATATTTATATGATCTCATTTGTTTATCATCAGTTCCCGTTTTTATCTGCTGTAATTAGGTGCTTCACGGGTAATTGTGATATCGTGCGGATGACTTTCTATAACACTCGCCGGAGTAATTTTAATAAATTTTGCTTCTCTTAATTTTTCAATGGATTTGGAACCGGTATATCCCATTCCGGCCTTTAATCCACCAACCATTTGATGTATAACTTCCGACAGGTAACCTTTGTAAGGAACACGTCCGACGATCCCTTCTGGCACCAATTTACTGATATCATCTTCATTGTCCTGGAAATACCGGTCTTTCGAACCTTTTTGCATGGCTTCAATCGAACCCATCCCACGATATGTTTTATATTTTCTTCCTTCAAAAATAATTGTTTCTCCCGGCGATTCATCAACTCCGGCAAACAAGGAGCCTGCCATGATGGTATGTGCTCCGGCAGCAATGGCTTTCACAATATCTCCCGTAAACCGAATTCCGCCATCAGCAATAACCGGAATTCCGGATCCTTTAAGCGCATTGGCTACATTGTAAATGGCTGATAATTGAGGAACTCCAACACCTGCAATGATTCTGGTGGTGCAGATAGATCCCGGCCCGATACCAACTTTTATCCCATCAACACCTGCTTTTTTTAAAGCTAATGCAGCCTCAGCAGTGGCAATATTTCCGGCGATGACATCCACATTCGGAAATTTCTTTTTGATGGTTTTTGCCATATTGATCACATTGATTGAATGACCATGGGCCGTATCAACCACGATGGCATCCACACCTGCTCTGACCAGCTCGGCAACACGGTCGATTGTGTCTGACGAAGTACCTACTGCAGCGGCAACCCTTAACCTCCCCCTTTCGTCTTTATATGCATTTGGTTTGGCTTTTATTTTAATAATATCTTTATAAGTGATGAGACCAACCAAACGATAGTTATCATCAACTACGGGCAATTTCTCGATCCGGTGTTCCTGAAGGATATCGGCAGCTTTCTCGAAATCAGTAAATTCTTTGGTTGTAACCAGGTTTTCTTTGGTCATCACTTCAGAAATACTTCTTTGCAAATTACGCTCAAAACGAAGATCCCGATTGGTTACGATTCCCACCAGTTCATTTTTCTTATTCACCACCGGTATCCCGCCAATTTTATATTCTTTCATTAAATTGAGGGCATCAAGCACCTTCGCACGGGCATCGATGGTTATCGGGTCAAGTATCATACCGTTTTCTGCACGCTTAACCTTTTTAACTTCTGTGGCCTGATCTTCGATCGACATATTTTTATGCAAAACCCCGATTCCACCTTCCTGGGCAATTCCTATTGCCATCGTTGATTCGGTTACTGTATCCATGGCAGCCGATACAATTGGAATATTCAGTTTAATGTTTCTTGAGAAACTTGTTGTAATGTCAACTTCGCGGGGTAAAATTTCGGAATAAGAGGGTACCAGCAAGACATCGTCATAAGTCAAACCTTCGCCTATAAATTTATTTGAATCAAATGGCATGATTTTATAGATTTAGAGTTGTGCAAATTTATAAAAAAATGACAAACCCGGCTCTTAAATAATGTTAATAAGCAGAGGTTTGGATCGGGATGGTAACTTAGCTATTTCCCCACTATCAGTTCAATAAGACTGTTTTGTTGAAGATGCTTAATTGCCAACTTTTTTAATGTTTCTGGCGTAATTGAAATGACCGTTTCGATAAATTCTTGATAGTAGCTCAGGTCATTACCAAATAAAACAGCTGCTTTTAATTTATCATGAACGGCAAATGGTCCATCCAGTCCCCTTATTAATTGACCGGTCAGATAATTTTTAATGAGTGAAAGTTCTTCATTTCCAACCAAATGATTTTGAAGTAGTTCAATTTCATGATAAATTTCTGTAAGCGTTGCATCGGTATGATCACTTCCGACTTCAGTTTGAATTGAAAAAAGCCCATCATGTTTATAACTGTAAAGCGATGAACCTATTCCATAAGTGAAACCTTTTTCTTCGCGAATATTCGACATTAGGCGCGAACCAAAATAGCCACCCAAAATGGTGCTTAAAACCTGCATCCCGATAAAATCGGGGTGGTGTTTATTAAACATTTTTTTCCCGACAAAGATGGCTGATTGAAGTGCATCGTCAATTTTAATTTTATGATGTTTCCTGCTACTAAAATCAACAGAAAAGTCAGGCTCTGCAAGCTGATGCTTTTGATGGGTTTCGATTCGCTCAAAGGCATGATTTATTTTTCGGAGAATTTGTTGATCTGTTTTCCCTGAAACAAATATTTTACTTTGCTCGCTCAAATAAAAATTTTCGTAGAATGAAAGTAAATCATTTCGGTTAAGCTTGTCAAAATCTTCAACTTCAGCTTTTTGTCCATAGGGATGCTCATTCCCGAAAATTAATGGTGGATAACTGATCTGCGCCAGCGATTTTACTTTTTTAAGGTTGATTTGGAATTCCTGTTTCGACTTATTCAGCAACGTTTGCAATTCGTTTTCAGGGAAAATCGGGGCACTGATTATTTCAGTAAGAACAGGTAAAATATGATCAAGATATTTGGTTAAGCAATAAACTGCAACATAGGCAAAGTCTTTATCGATATTGGTACTTAGGTATGCCCCGTAACGATCAAATACCTCTGCAATTTCAAAAGCGGAGTATGAAGTTGTACCTTCCGAAAGCATTTTATTGGTGAAGGAAGCCAGCAGTATTTTTGTCTGATATGCCAGCCCTGCTTCAAATACCCACTCTATCTTAACTAAATCCTGAGTCCCTAAATTAAGCGTAAAAACCTGAAATCCATTCTCAAGTCGATATTTTTCGGTCATCGTTAAATCGACCGATTTAACGGGCTTAATATCAGGTTGTATTTTACGGTTGGGTGTAAAATTCATTATGAATTATTTGTTAGATAATAAAGTGTTGAACAGTTTCCCTGCCTGAATATTTGTTGTGCTATTTTCTGTATCTTGTCAACATTAATTTGCCTGTATTTTTCAACTTCTTTATCAATCATTGCTGCATCGCCCAAAAGTTCATAATAAGCCAGATTCATCGCTTTGTTAAGAATATTGACCTCGGAGAAAATAAGGGATGATTCGACCTTATTTTTAACCTTAGTTAATTCGTCTTCCGAAACGGTTTCGTTGCAAATTAATTCCAATTCTTGTTTAATGGCTCTTTCAGCATCATTTACTTCAACGCCTTCAAGTATTTTTCCAATAATGATAAACAATCCGTTGTCGATTTCTCCGGTTAAAAATGCATTTATTTCTCCAAATAGTTTCCGGCCTTTTACTAATTTTTGATAAAACCTGGAAGAGTCCCCGTTTGATAAAATATCAGACAATAAATCGCTTGCATAATAATCTTCATGCTTCCGTTCACTCATATGATAGGCCATGTATATCGCATTGGCAGGAACCTCTCTTTTAACTGTGAGTTTTCTTTCTTTTGTTTGTTGAGGTTCCGAAGGTAATTCCCTCCGAATATTTTCTCCCGCCGGTATGGAACCAAACCATTTATCCACCAATGCTTTTATTTCATTTGTTTCTACATCACCTGCAATAACCAAAATTGCATTGTTCGGGTTGTAATAACGGTTGTAAAATGCTTTAACATCATCCATAACCGCATTTTCGATATGTGAAATATCTTTGCCGATGGTCGACCATTGATATGGATGCACTTTGTAGGCGAGTGGCTTTAACAAGAGCCATGCATCTCCATAAGGCTGGTTTAAGTAAACCTGTTTAAATTCCTCAATAACGACATTTCGCTGAACATCCAGGCTCTTTGGCGAAAAGGCCAGGTTCAGCATGCGGTCAGATTCCAGCCATAATGCTGTTTCAAGGTTTTCCTTTGGAAGTGTTAAGTAATAATTGGTGATGTCGCTATTGGTAAAAGCATTGTTTTCTCCACCTGCTTTTTGTAATGGCTCATCATATTTTGGAATATTTATTGAGCCACCAAACATAAGGTGCTCAAAAAGGTGTGCGAAACCTGTCTTGTCCGGGTTTTCGTCACGAGAACCAACATTGTACAGGGTATTCACCGCAACAATGGGAGTTGATGGATCATGGTGAACGATGACACGAAGTCCGTTTTCAAGAGAAAATTTATCGAATTTTATCATCCTTGTATTTTACTTCATCACATGCTGACAAGAGGGGCTCTAAATTAAGGCATTTTATCCAAACTTTCTTAAAAAAATATAAACGAATAATCTTAAAAAGGATTGATTGCACTTTGTGAGAGCTGAAAATTAATTTTAACTTTGTATCCGATTATATATCATTATAAAAAATATTACCTAATAATCAGCAGTTTATGAAAAAAGATAAATTAGTTTTCGATTTGATCAAAGATGAAGAAGATCGTCAGAAATATGGTATTGAGTTAATCGCCTCCGAAAATTTTGTAAGCGATCAGGTGCTTAAGGCAATGGGATCTGTTCTGACCAATAAATATGCCGAGGGATATCCCGGCAAAAGATATTACGGCGGATGCGAAGTTGTTGATCAAACCGAACAAATTGCAATTGATCGGGCAAAGGCGCTTTATGGAGCAGAATATGCCAATGTTCAACCGCATTCAGGTGCCCAGGCAAATATGGCCGTATTTCTGGCCTGCCTTAAACCAGGAGATACTTTTATGGGAATGGACCTATCACATGGCGGTCACCTTTCACATGGTTCGCCGGTGAATTCTTCAGGTATATTATATAACCCGGTTGCTTATAAAGTTTCTGAAGAAACCGGATTGGTGGATTATGACAATATGGAAGAAGTTGCCCTGATTGAAAAACCCAAATTAATTGTTGCAGGAGCTTCAGCTTATTCACGTGACTGGGATTATAAACGCATGCGTGAGATTGCCGATAAAATAGGTGCCTTATTAATGTGTGATATGGCTCATCCTGCCGGATTGATCGCCAAAGGATTCCTGAACGATCCTTTGCCGCATTGTCATATCGTTACTACAACAACGCATAAAACGCTTCGAGGACCGCGTGGCGGAATGATCCTGATGGGAAAAGATTTTGAAAATCCTTGGGGTCTTGCCACTCCAAAAGGAGAAATCAAAATGATGTCAACCATTTTAAACTCTGCTGTTTTTCCAGGCATACAGGGAGGCCCGCTCGAACATGTGATTGCTTCAAAAGCTGTTGCTTTTGGTGAAGCACTTACGGATGAGTACCTTGAATACGTGAAACAGGTTAAAAAGAATGCTGAAGTGATGGCAAAAGCATTTGTCGACAAAGGCTATCATGTAATTTCTGGTGGAACCGACAACCATTTAATGCTCATTGATTTGCGGACAAAATACCCAGATATCACCGGTAAACTGGTAGAAAATACACTGGTGAAAGCCGATATTACTGTTAATAAAAATATGGTTCCATTCGATAGCCGGTCGCCATT
>CAYNTB010000020.1:0-594 GCA_964399905.1 uncultured Bacteroidales bacterium
ATCCAATCCCCAAAGCATTGCAGAAAGACTGATGGCAATGGTTCCCGTGATAATAGAATTTCTTGTTTTTATCATCAAAAATACCTGTTTAAAGGGATGCCAAAATTAAGGTTTTTTTGATAAACCCTGATAATAATCGTGCTTTTTACCAATTGCTATTTATTTTCCAGGATGAGTTCTTCCTGCCTGAATCTTAACAGTGCTTTTGAAAGGTTTTCTTCGGGCATGATAAAGTTCATCCACCCAGTATGAACTGTTATAAGGATTGTTAACATCACTAAATATTCTCCGGCTGTTAATGGTTTCTTTTCTGGAGAAACGATTGACATCGGTATAGTTTAAATCGGTCGAAACCATTTCGAATGATGTTTGGTAAACAGAGGCCAGCAGTTTGCTCTTGCGCCTTGCTTTAAGTTTCAGGCATCCTTTAATATGATTGATGTAATATAGGCCATTCAAACTTTTTTTGTAGGCGATACTGTATTCAGCATCAATGGGGTGAGCCTTAATGCTCCTGCTTTGTTTAATAATGAATGAGCTTTTGAGTTTTTTAATGGATTCGCGGGTAAAATTGAAATTCACTTTTACAATGGC
>CAYNTB010000020.1:693-7422 GCA_964399905.1 uncultured Bacteroidales bacterium
CGATCAAGACCACATCCCGAATTGAATATCTGTATTCATCAAGGTGGTCCGTATCTAAAAAATCAATCGGGTGTTTGATCACATCCAGGATTAAACTTGTACTGAGTCCCCCATGTAATTTAAAGAGCACCGTATCCTGAGTGTTAATGTTGGTGAATTTTCGTTGTTTGAGCATTCTGATTTGATCATCGGACAATGTTGGCCGGTATGCAGATTTAAAAATATCAAAAAGGGCTTCGGTATAAACCATGTAATTGTCGTTGCGCTTAACGGTTTCGCGATAAAAGGCCCTTTGAATAAATGGATTGATATCGTAATTACTGGTTATTTTGGCCAGAGCCTGCTGGATCAGGTTTCGTGGTTCGGTCGAACGGATGATCACCTCTTGCAGAGAGATTGATTTCTGAACAATGGAATACGTATCATTTGGTCTCAGTTGCTGAACCGGAATTTCCAAATGCTGATAGCCCAGATAACTAATGATCAGGGTATCATTAATAAAATTCTCATCATAATTTAAGGTGAAATTTCCATCGCTGTTACTGATGGTACCTTTGTTTTTATTCAGGAATCCGATGGCGGCAAAGGGCATGGGATCCAATGTTTTCGAGTCCACGATTGTTCCTTGAATCTTAAAGGTCTGTGCCGTAGTATTTTTGGTTGATAAAGGCGGATCATTTAGCTTTGTGGCTGTTTCAGATTCTTTTTTATAAATAACCAGTTGCCTGTCCACAATTTTATACGTGATAAAGGGATCTCTGAAAAGGCTGTCGAGAACAATTCATAAAGGGACTTCAGTAAAAGGAGCATCGACCGGCTTTTGATTTAAAGTAAATTCGGAATTATAGGTGAAATTAAAATCGATTTTATTTTCGATGATATTTAATGCCGAATCAATGGTAACTTTCTTAAAACTAACGGTGATGGGTTTGAATAAGGCCTGATCCTGACTATATGATTGGTACATTAAGATACACAATACCAATAGAATTACGGATCGTTTGGGCCGCACCATACTTATCTTTTTTTAGAGGCTAAAATAATTTGATCGTCAATTTCGGACTTTTCAAGATTAAATGCAACACAAATTGAAGTAAGTAATGTATCTAGGTTAATTTTATCGTATTTAGAAGTTAATACCAAATCTTTCATAGGTTCTGAAGCAAGGACAATATTTGTGCCATAGGTATGGTTGATCACCTCAATAACTTTGGGCAGGCTTTCATTCCTAAACTCCATCATTTTGGTTCGCCACGACAAATAGTTGATATTATCTTGTTTTTCTTCACGTACCAGGTCATCGTTAACAATTCCAAATTGGCCTTTTTCGAGTAGAATGGTTTTTTTGCCATTGCTTTTAGAACTCAGACTGACCAGCCCGGATTCAACGAGCACTTCCACTTTGTCGTCGTTTTGATAAGCCATGACATTAAATTTGGTTCCCAGCACTTCGATTTCGGCATTATTGGCTGTGATGATAAAAGGTTTATCGGGATTGGGTTGTATTTCAAAAAACCCTTCACCAATCAATTCAACCTTTCTGCTGTTTTCGTTAAATGATTTGGGATAAAGCAGTTTACTGTTTGCATTCAGATAAACGATGGAGCCATCAGGAAGTGTGATTTCTGATTGGGCATATGCTGTTGAAAGAATGGACTGGCTTGGGCTTTTTGTCAGTTGATAGATACCCCAGCCTAATCCGAACAAGATGATAATGGTTGCTGCTACGCGATATAAAATATGCGGTAATCGGAAAGGTACAGCCCTGGTCGAGTTTTCTTTCTCATCTTGTTGTATTCTGGCGTACAATTCGGACCATGCTTCATCTTCCGTCTTCATAAATACATACTTTGCCTCATCCATCTTTTCCATATCTGCTTTCATCTCTTTCAATAATGTTTGTCCGTCTGTATTATTGGCCCAGTCTTCGAAAGAAGATTTCTCGACGGGGTCAAGTTCGTTGGAAAGATATTTTGTCATTCTTTCCCAATATTCATTTTGTTGTTCTGTATTCATTTTATTCATGGTATTTATGAACTCACTGTAAATTCATTCAGGCTTTCGCGCAAATGTTTTAGAGCTTTGCTCATATTGGCTTCGACCGTTTTAATCGAGATTTTTAATTGATCAGCGATTTCCTGGTATTTCAGCCCTTGAAACCTGTTAAGTTTAAATATTTCCTGGCATCTTATTGGTAATTGATTCATTACCTGATGCAGCCTTTGGTGCAATTCATTGTATTTTATTTGTTCGATGGGTTCAATCGAATCCGCCGAATTATACTTAAGGTAGCTTTCATATTTCCCTTTGATTTTTTTTCGCTTCAGATATTGCAGGCAGTTGTTCCGAACGGCACTGTAGAAATACGAACTAACCGATATGTTAATATTAATATCTGCTTTGTTTTTCCAAATGTTAAAGAACAAATCCTGCACAATTTCTTCTGCTTCATCGCTATCCTGTAAGATCCGATTGGCATGGATTAAAAGCGGTTTATAAAATCTTTTGAATAAAATTTCAAATTCTTTTATATTCCCTTTTTTAATTTCCTCAATTATTATCAGATCTTCCTGTTTCAATTAACCTTAAGTTTTTTACCAATTTACGAAAAATTTTTGGAGGGGAGGGAGTAAATTCTGCCAGGTTTACTCCCATTGATCCCCCCAAAAATAAAACCAAAAGAAAAAGTAAGGGGAATTATTCTTCTTGTTTGCCCAACAGTCTCTTTATTCTTCTGATTGCTACTTCAATTGCCTGATCCGGTTCGATTACGTTATATTCGCCCCAGTAATCTTCATCAGCAAACGCATCAATTTGTTCTGATAAAATTTCGTTGCGTTTAAACTGGTCTCTGTATTTAAATCGTTCAGAGTTTTCTTCGTCACGATCCGTAATGGCAATTTCTGACATAATTGTGAAGTTAGAATTGAAAAGCTTTTTGTCCCAATTCACGATAAACTGTACTTCTCCTTTTGCATAATTAAAAAACCACTCACCATCTTGTTGTCTGTATTTGGCTGAATATTTTGCAATGGTGGGCGTTACAGTGGCCCCGATTGGTTTTTTTCGTAAAAACAACCTTGTTGCAAGAACTGGATTATTGATGTTTAAGCTAAAGTCTGCAGCAGTTAGTGCAAGATTTTCTGCATCAACAAAATATTTTCCATTGTATAACGGATAATCCAGGTTTTCTTTTTGCGTAAATTCAACCACATAGTTTAATCTGCTTCCGATTTTTATCATATTAACCAATGCGAAATCATAATATTGAATGAGATCTTCGTCAAGAATGACGGTTGGATTTTTGATCACATCAAGTAACATGGTGGTTGCGGGGCCGCCTTGTAATTTAAACATTAAGGTGTCTGCTCTTCTTACATCGCTACCCTTTCGGCCTTTGTATATTTGTACCTGATCATTCAGGAGCCCGGTGTATGATGATTTGTAAATATTGACCACCGCTTCTGAAAGACTAATATAACGGCTTCTTTTTTTAACATATTCCCGGTAAAAGCCTGTCATATTGTAGGCTTTGTTGCCATAATTTTCTTTGACCTTATGTAATAACATACGAATAAGATATTCCGGAGAATTCGGATAAACGGTTACTTCGCCCAGTGTAAGTACAGCTTGTTGCAGCGATAAAACATTTTTTTCGGGTTTCAAATCACTGATTGGATAAACCAGATTTTCGTATCCCAAATGGGTAACAATGATGTTTTTAGCTTTGCTGTTTTTTTGGATTTTCAGGATGAATTCACCATCAGAGTTTGAAATGGTTGCAGTATTTTCACCTTCTACGGCAATGGTTGCAAACACCAGTGATTCTTTTGTGATTGCATCCTGCAATTCTCCTTTATAAACATTGTAGGTATTGGTGTCGATATCTTGCTTCGACTTGTCTTTGGCAGTTGTTGAGCCGTTAACTGCATAGGATTGAGAGCTTAGCCCCAATACTAAAACAAAAACGACGGTTGCCATTTTTATGAAAGATGTACGTATTGTTTTCATGATTTGAATTTTTATTGTTCTATCTAATTTTAGTTTTAAGCACTTTTGCTAATATGATGTGCTTCCCCGCCTTTACCCTATGTTAAATTTAAAAAAAATGCCGTATGAAATTTCAAACGGCATTTGTACAATAAACTCACTTATTTATTCTTTGGATTCATGTTCAGTTCTGGTGATAATTTCATTCTGTAATTCTTCGGTTAAATCCACGAAATAATCGCTATAGCCGGCTACCCTAACGATCAGGTCTTTATATTTGTCCGGTTCCTTTTGTGCTGCCCTCAGCGTGTCGGCTTTAACAACATTAAACTGGATATGGTGTCCGTCCATTTTAAAGTAACTTCTCACCAGATGCGCTACCTGTGCAATTCCTTCATCGTTTGATAAAAATTGAGGTGTAAACTTTTGATTCAATAAAGTTCCGCCGGTTTTTAAATGATCTATTTTGGAAGTTGATTTCACTACAGATGTTGGACCGTTTCTGTCGGCACCCTGCACCGGAGAAATTCCTTCCGAGAGTGGTTCGCCAGCTTTTCGGCCATCGGGCATGGCACCGATCACACTTCCGAAATACATATGTGAGGTGGTTGGAAGTAAGTTAATTCTGTATTTTCCACCTTTTGTATTGGGCCTTGAATCAACAGCTTTGAAATAAAGCTTAAATACCCTGCGGCTTTGCTCATCGGCATAATCATTGTCGTTGCCGTATTTGGGTGTGTGATTTATCAAGGTGTCGGAAATATTTTCATACGATATAAAATTGTTTTCCATTGCCTGTAACAGGGTTTCGAAGCTTAAGGTTTTTTTATCATAAATATGATATCTGATGGCTGTCAGCTCATCGGTAATGCTTCCCAATCCAACGCCCTGAATATAGCTTGTATTATATCTGGCTCCGCCTGCATTGTAATCCTTGCCATTCTTAATACAATCATTGACCAGAAGCGACAAGAAGGGTACAGGTAAGTATTTGGCATATAATTGTTCGATCAGGTTATTCCCTTTTATTTTTATATCGATGAAGTGATTCAGTTGTTTTTCATAGGCAGCCATCAGTTCTTCAAAAGATTTGAAAGATGAAGGCTGACCCGTTTGCAGGCCGATTATTTTTTTAGTCCTCGGGTCAAATCCATTGTTAAGCGTAAGTTCCAGAATTTTTGGAAGGTTAAAATAGCCAGTAAGTATGTAGCTTTCATTTCCGAAGGCCCCGGTTTCAACACATCCACTGGCCCCGCCGTTTCGCGCATCCTCAATCGATTTACCCTGAATTAACATTTCCTGGATAATGGCATCCGTATTAAAAATAGAAGGTTGCCCAAATCCTGTTTTTACAATTTTAAGTGCCCTTTGTATAAATCGATCGGGATTCTTTTTGCTTAACTGAACCATCGAACTGGGTTGTAGCAATCTCATTTCTTCTATTACATCCAGGATCAGATACGATAATTCATTCACAGCATCGGAGCCATCTTCTTTTACTCCACCTACATTGATGAGGGAGAAATCTGTATAGGTGCTGCTTTCTTTTAAGGTAACACCCATTTTAGGTGGTGCCGGATGATTGTTAAACTTGATCCAGAAAGCCATCAGTAATTCTTTTGCACGTTCTCTTGTTAGCGTGCCTTCTTCAATCTCTTTCGTATAAAAAGGATACAGATGCTGATCCAGCCGTCCGGGATTAAAAGAATCCCAGGGGTTGAGCTCTGTAATCACTCCCTGATGGATGAACCAATAATGTTGAAGTGCTTCCCAGAAAGTTTCAGGTGCCTGGGCAGGAACTTTGCTGCAAATCCTATGCATCTCTTTTAATTCAGCCAAACGAAGGGGTTCGTTTTCTTCGGAAATGATCCGTTCAATACGTTCGGCATGCCGTCGTGCAAATTCGATGATTGCATCGGCAGCAATTTCCATTGCACAAAGTTCTTCTTTTTTATCGAAAGCCTCCGGATCATTATGAAAATCAAGTTTCAATTTTGCGGCTTCGATTTCTTTTTTTAAATCATTAAAACCCTTTTTGAAAGAATGTTTGCCCAAGACCGTATGTCCCGGAGCCCTTTGTTCCATAAATTCTGTAAACACCCCCGCTTCGTAAGCATTTTTCCATTCGGTGGGCAGTTGTCTGAACATTCGGTCGCGTATCGTTTTGCCCTGCCAAAAAGGGATCACTTTTTCTTTGTAAACTTTTTTGGTTTCATTGTCAACAATAAAATATTGTTTCTTGCGATTATTTAATTGTTCAAGGTCATCCAGACTATGTAAAGAAATTTCAGGATAAGTTGGGGTTGATTTTGGAAATAAACCACGCTCACCAACAATCAATTCACCTTTCATCACACATATCTTTTTTTCGGTCATGATCTTTTTAAAAGCGAGAGCCCGCTGAACCGGAATTGAACTTTCACCGGCTTCCGGACTTTGATAAAATTCAGTGATGAGCGAAGCTCTTTGATGGGTCATGTATGGTTCGGCATCCAGGCTTTTTTCTCTTAAAGCTTTGATTCTTTCGTTCATATTATTAAGGATTAACCACCAATCCGGACATGAAATCCAGCATCGGTGAATTGTTTTTTAATATTTTGATTCGTTTCTTGGTCTGCAGTTTTTACACCTTTTAATTTGTAAGATAAATTTAACCGGCTGTATTTACTTTCAGCAATTGTATGATAAGGCAATAAATTTACGTTCCTGAGATTTGGCAAACGATTCAGAAACGCAATC
>CAYNTB010000020.1:7432-10903 GCA_964399905.1 uncultured Bacteroidales bacterium
TCCATTTTCTGCTGATGAAGAAATTTCATTTTATCTTTTTCAAATTCTTCAATTAGCATCGTATACCAAGCTTCTTTTAACTTTATGGAAAGTGAGTTCACATCCAAAATTCTATCCCTTTCAAAATTCAACATTGAAGATTCTTCGCATATCGTACCGCTATCAGAAATAACGCATTTTGCCTGCATTTGCAATTTAACATAATCAAAAAATCCGAAAGGCTTCATAAAACGAATCATTTCCGAAATGTTTTCTTTCGTGTCTGTGATTCCGGGAATCAGGGGAATGCGAATGATTACTTTTTTTTGCCTTTCGTTCAGGTGCTCAAGATTTTTCAGTATTAAGGTGTTGGATGCAGCGGTGTATTTTTTATGCAAAACATCATTAATAATTTTCAGGTCATATAAAAACAGATCCGTTTTATCAACAATTAAATTGAATGTTTTTATCGGAGCCAGTCCTGATGTATCTAATGCTGTATGAATACCTTCTTCTTTGCATGCATCCAGCATTTTGGCGAGAAATGCAGATTGTAATAAGGGTTCGCCTCCGGAAAAAGTAACCCCACCTCCGGATTCATCCATAAAAATTTGTTCTTTCCTTATTTCGGCCATCAATTCCTTTACACTCATGGTTTTTTTGTCTTTCGGGTCCATCGATTCGGGATGCGGAATGCATTCCGGGTTATGGCACCACCAGCATTGCAAAGGGCAACCTTGTAAGAAGATTGTAAGTCTGATTCCGGGACCATCGTGTACCGTAAACCGCTGGATATTTGAGATAACTCCTGACATTTTATTCGGTCTTGTTTAACTTGGATTTGTGCTGATAATGAGCAGAGGAAAGGTGGTTGGAAAGGATGTTATTGAATCCAGCATTCATACAAATGACGACAAAATTTTCCATACATCTTGATGAACATGTTGGCACTGATCATTTCAGAGGGGCTTCGGTATATTAATTCTGTAATCATAGGTGATGAATCTTACGACAAAAGTATGAAATTTGTAGTCGGTTTTGCAAATTATGAAACAAATTTAATGGGTAGCTGTATGGATGAAAGAACCTTATATCTGTTTTTAATCATAAATGTTTGGTTCAGGATTGTGATTTGGTAGAAGAGAAGCCCGATCTTACTAAATTTACACCTTAAGATGAGGAACAAACCAAATTATGATCGTTTAATGCAAGAACTTGATGTTTTGAGAGATTGTAAAATATGCCCACACGAATGCGGTGTCGATAGGTTTACCGAAAATCTTGGCTTTTGTAAAAGCAGGGCTGATTTTAACATTTCTTCCATTTGTATTCATCATGGTGAAGAGCCTGCCATTAGTGGATCTAACGGAATATGCAATGTTTTTTTTACCAATTGCAATATGCAATGCAAATACTGCCAGAATTATCAGATCAGTGAAAACAAAAAAGACAGGAAAAGGGAAAGTTTAGCTTTATCTGAGGTGTTAAAACAAATTTGTACGATCCTCGATCAGGGTATCAATATTCTTGGATTTGTTTCTCCCGGACATTTTATTCCGCAAATGAAAGTGATTGTCGAGGCACTGCACACCATGGGTTATCATCCGGTTATTGTTTATAATTCAAATGCGTATGATAAAGTTGAAGAAATTAAAAAACTGGAAGGAATTGTAAATGTTTATCTTCCGGATTTAAAATATGCAGATGAACCCTTGGGGAGACGGCTCTCCGGTATAAAACATTACCCCCAAATTGCCTATGATGCCATTCGTGAAATGTACCGCCAAATGGGTTCTTCACTCCATATTGATGGGTCAGGCTATGCAGAGCATGGATTGATAATCAGGCATTTGGTTTTGCCCGGCTATCTCCAAAACAGTAAAGATGTTTTGCATTGGATTGCTAATGAGTTATCTCTGAATGTTACAATTTCACTCATGTCCCAATATTACCCGACACCCCGCGTATGCAACGATCATGAGTTGGGCCGTTTATTAAATGTAAAAGAATACAATCAGCTTGTGGGCTATTTTTATGATTTGGGTTTGCACAAAGGTTGGATACAATCAATGGACAGTCATGAAAATTATCGTCCTGATTTTGATAGATTTGAACATCCCTTTGATTAGTTGGTGAAATCGTATATTGCCAGATGGGTGAATTAATATTGCTTATAATGATATTGGTAAGTACTATGAATATCAGCTTTTAATTATTTTTGCAGTTATGTTTTATACGTCTATTCATTATAAAGAACCATTATTCAGGCCGCCCAGTGAGGCTTATTCGCTTATATTTCAGGTAACCTATGGTTGTTCATGGAACAAGTGTGCATTTTGTGAGATGTATACTTCAAAAAAGTTTCAGATACGGGATGAAGCTGAATTGATGGCGGAGATTGATTCCGTTAAAGGTATCGAAACCGTACGTAAAGTTTTTTTAGCCGATGGCAATGCATTTGTTTTGTCATACAGTCGATTAATGAAGATTTTAAACCGGCTCAATCAAAATTTGCCAAAATTAATGCGTGTTTCGGCTTATGCTTCAGCACGTGATATATTGGGTAAAACTCCTGCTGAGTTAGGAAGTTTAAAGGAAGCCGGACTGAAGCTTTTGTACATTGGCATCGAATCAGGTGATGACCAACTGCTTAAAATCATTCATAAAGGTGAAACTTATGATACAACCAAAGAGGCCATTATAAAGGCACAGCTTGCCGGGATAAAAACAAGTGTAATGATCTTAAATGGCTTGGGTGGAAAAAAATATGCCGAACAACATGCAATCCAGTCTGCAAAATTAATCAACGAGATACAACCAGATTATCTGTCTACCCTGGTTTTGAGTTTTCCTTATGGAGAACAGCATTATAGAAATAAATTCGATGGAGAATTCATTCAATTAAATCCGATTGAATTAATTCAGGAACTTGGCATCTTCATTCAAAATCTTGAACTTAAAAATACAATCTATCGCAGCGACCATGCCTCAAACTACCTTGTACTGAAAGGGGTGTTGAATAAAGATAAAAATTTGCTGATGGCCCGTATTGCCAGGGTTTTAAATAATCCGGATCAGGAATCATTAAGGGAAGAGTGGATGCGGGGATTGTAATCTGGAACTTCATCTCATCAAAAGTACTGTTTTAAGCATTTTACAGATTATTATGTTAAACAATAATTTGTATGTCACATTTTTTGACAATCCGTATACTAAATGAATTAAATATTTAGAATTTTGAAAAAAGAAATAAAGTGTTTGGATCGTATTGGTTTTTGTCTTTAGATTTGCTGCATCAAAAAAACACATAAACATGTTAAAATTTAACAACATTATTATTCTCCTTATTATTCTTGTTTTATATATACTATTTAACATTAAATTTGTCTAGGGGTTGTTTGGTTTTTGTTTCTAAATTCGTTTAATCTGTTTATGCTAAATTCAACTTGGTCTTTACTTAGTTCACTACCAAAACAATTTAATCCTAATTCT
>CAYNTB010000020.1:10913-12705 GCA_964399905.1 uncultured Bacteroidales bacterium
ATTAAATGAGCTGTGCGCTACGCTTGGCTTTTTTACTTCATAGAAAAAAATGAAAGTTAATTACTCATCCGGCATCATTATTATTGTGATTATTCTCATTCTCTGTAGGAATTGAGAAGGGTGGGTTATGTTATTAATCGAAGGCCTTTCTCAAATTTGGGGAAGGCTTTTTTTATGATCAGAAAGTGAGAAAATTAAAAAGCGACACAACCACAAAAGGTCGAAAAATGGCAGGAGCCAGAAGTCTTTGGCGAGCCAACGGTATGAAAGAAAATCAATTCGGGAAACCAATCATTGCCGTCGTGAATTCCTTTACACAGATGGTTCCCGGCCATGCACATTTGCATGGGATTGGTCAGATGGTGAAGAAAATTATTGAGAAACAAGGCTGTTTTGCCCCGGAATTCAATACCATCGCCATTGATGATGGAATTGCAATGGGGCATGGAGGTATGCTGTATTCATTGCCTTCGAGGGATTTAATCGCAGATAGTGTGGAGTATATGTGTAATGCGCATCAGGTTGATGCCATGATTTGTATTTCCAATTGTGATAAAATTACGCCCGGTATGCTAATGGCTGCCATGCGTTTAAATATTCCGACAGTCTTTGTTTCGGGTGGTCCCATGGAAGCCGGAAAATTCAATGGTAAGGCCATCGATTTGGTCGACTCAATGGTATTGGCTGCAGATCATGAGATTCCGGATGAAGATGTTTCAGCTATTGAAAGAAATGCATGCCCAACTTGTGGCTCTTGTTCCGGAATGTTCACAGCTAATTCGATGAATTGCCTGACAGAAGCACTTGGAGTTTCCCTTCCGGGAAATGGTACCATTGTGGCAACCCATGTGAACCGCAAGAAATTGTTCGAAGATGCCGCGAATATCATTGTTAAAAACACCTTCAGATATTATTCAGAAGATGATGATCGAGTTTTGCCAAGATCAATAGCTACGCGGGCCGCTTTTTTAAATGCGATGAAACTTGATATTGCAATGGGTGGATCTTCGAATACCATTCTCCACTTGCTTGCAATAGCTCATGAAGCCAGGGTGGAATTTAGTATGAAGGATGTTGATCAACTGTCGAGGATGATTCCTGTAATATGTAAAGTTTCCCCAAGTTCAAATTATCACATTGAAGATGTAAACAGGGCAGGAGGGGTCATGCGCATTATAGCAGAACTAAATCGAAGAAATTTGATTGATGCCTCGGTTAACACAGTTTCTCATCTTTCTTTAGGTGAACTACTTAAAGAGATGGATGTTTTAGTGGATCAGCCCACAAATGAGAATCTGAATATCTACAGATCGGCACCGGCGGGCTTACCAAATCTGGTTTTGGGCTCCCAGCAGAATTATTTTAAATCATTTGATACTGATCATAAAAATGGTTGCATCAGGTCGGTTGAACATGCATACAGCAAGGATGGAGGCCTGGCTGTACTGTTTGGTAATCTTGCCTTGGATGGCTGTATCGTAAAAACTGCCGGAGTTGACGCTTCAATCCTGAAATTTAAAGGCAGGGCCAGGGTTTTTGAGTCTCAGGAAAGCGCCTGTGATGTGGTTGTGATTAGATACGAAGGACCAAAAGGAGGCCCCGGTATGCAGGAAATGCTCTATCCAACATCTTATTTGAAATCAAAAAAACTTGATAAATCATGTGCCTTATTAACCGATGGACGGTTTTCAGGTGGAACCTCAGGTTTATCGATCGGTCATGTTTCGCCGGAAGCAGCCGCCGGTGGCAACATTGCGCTGATAGAAGATAATGACGTGATTGATATAAATAT
>CAYNTB010000021.1:0-12643 GCA_964399905.1 uncultured Bacteroidales bacterium
TCAACATAAATATCATAATCCCGAATCGGTTTAACATCAATTTGTGAACCAGGGAGGAAAGCTTCGATTCCGAAAACATCAACAATTAAACCACCTTTGGTACGACATTTTACATAACCATTGATGACTTCTTCATTTTCGTAACACATATTAATTTTTTCCCAGGATTTCAGGGTACGTGCTTTTTTATGCGAAAGAATTAATTGTCCATTCGGATCTTCTTGACTCTCAACATATACTTCAATTTTATCGCCAACTTTTAGTTTTGGATTGTATCGAAGTTCGTTCAATGGAATTACACCATCAGATTTGAAACCAATATTAACAACAACCTCACGGTTATTTTTGGCTACGACGGTTCCGTCAACGACTTCATGCTCAACAATGGCACTAAAAGTTTGATTATAAACTTCTTCAAGTCTTGCCCGCTCATCGGATGAGTATGCCTCATGTTTTTTACCAATGGCATCCCAATCGAATTCTTTGGGCTTATTTTCTTCTGAATCTTCAGCTTTTGTTTCTTTTGATTCGGTTGATTCTTCTGCTTCTGCTTTTA
Organism: uncultured Bacteroidales bacterium; assembly: GCA_964399905.1. Lineage (GTDB taxonomy): Bacteria > Bacteroidota > Bacteroidia > Bacteroidales. The sequence continues at coordinate 557 of CAYNTB010000021.1, forward strand.
CTTCTTCCTTCTCAATTTCAACTTTTTCATCTTCAACGGTCACTTCCTTTTCTGAAACTTCAGTTACTTCAGATACAACTTCAGTTTCACTTGCTGTTGATTCTTCAACAACCTCTTTTACAGGTTCCTGTTCAGTAACTTCATCAGCCACTTCTGCTTTAGGTTCTTCTTTTTCTGTTTTTTCCTCTTTCACGGCATCTTCAGTCTTCATTTCAGCCTTTACTTCTTCAGTTTTTTCGGCTTCCTGTTCGAGGTTTTCTTTGGGTTCAGTCATTTAATTTTATTGTTAACTTCTGTTCACAATTGCCCGATTGATTGTTTGCAGAAAGGGTTTATAATAATTTTAGAATTTTAAGATTTTGGGAACGAAATCATTCACCCAAATCCGGGCTTCTCAAAATTAGCGTGCAAAATTAAACAATTTTTTCATTAAATAAAAATATCACAGCATATAATTTAAATCCCTAATTAATTGTTTTCCATCATGATTCGCATAATCTGGCTGCAAACATCACTCCAATAGTTCTCTGAACAACTGCCTGTTATTTTTCACCCACGATATTGATCCAAATCATATATCTTTGCAAAAATTTTATTATTCAAATTGATCTTATCATGGCATTGAATTGTGGCATTATTGGAATTACGAATATTGGTAAAACAACCATTTTTAATTGTATGTCGAATACCAAAGCTGAATCATCCAGTTTTGCATTTAGTGCTACAAAATCAAATATTGGAAAAGTTGATGTTCCGGATGACAGATTGTTCAAAATTGACACGCTCATAAAATCTGCAAAGGTGGTACCTGCAACGGTCGAGATCATTGATTTACCGGGCCTGGCAAAAGGAGCAAATAAGGGTGAAGGTGTTGGCAATAAATTTCTGGCCGACATTCAACAAATGGATGCGCTAATCCATGTGGTCAGGTGCTTTGATGATGAAAACCTGGCCCATATTGAAGGCTCGGTAAATCCGGTCAGAGATAAGGAAATAGTTGATCTTGAGCTACAAATCAGAGATCTGGATTTAGTTGAACGTAAAATTAAACGACTTGACAAACTCGTAAAAATTGGCGATAAAGAAGCGAAAAAAGGAATTGAGATACTAGAAATTTATAAGGCACATTTTGAAAATTTTAAAAATGCAAGAACAGCTCCGGTTGCGGAAGAGAACAGGAAATACATTGAAGATCTTTATCTGCTAACTGCCAAACCTGTAATTTATGTCTGCAATGTTGATGAAAATTCGGCACTGAACGGAAATAAATATTCCCAATCATTTATTGAAAGTTTGGAAGATGAAGATGCAGAAGTTTTAATTATTGCAGGTGCACTTGAAGCTGACATTGCTGAATTGGAAGATGAGCAGGACCGGCTGGAATTTCTTAAAGACGCCAACCTGACTGAACCCGGAGTTAACAAACTCATCCAATCGGCCTACAAAATATTAAATCTTCAATCTTTTTTTACCGCAGGCCCGATGGAAGTCAAAGCCTGGACCATCAAAAAAGGGATGACGGCTCCACAGGCCGCCGGAGTGATTCACAGTGATCTGGAACGAGGCTTTATCAGGGCAGAAGTGATGAAATATGATGATTTTAGCAGTCTGGGATCTGAACAAGCCTGTAAAGATAAAGGCAAGTTTCATGTTGAGGGTAAAAACTATATCGTCGATGATGGAGATATTCTGCATATTCGTTTTAATGTTTAAAGTGGTTCGTATATTTTATTGATTTCAAGCTCATCTTGTTGACCTGTCAACAATCAAAATTCATTATCTTGGTTGCTAAATAAACAATCCAAGTTCCGATGAAAAAGCTCCTGACTATTATTTCTCTATCTTTTTGTTTTGCGCTGCAATCTCAAACAGGTACTGAAATTTATCTGTTTGATCTTCATTTTGAAAATGGGCAGATAAGTATTTCAAATCCGAAAAACATCAGTAACCATAAGGGCTACGACAATCAACCTTATTTTCATCATCGCGAATCGGTTCTCTATTTCTCTTCCTTCGACGATGCAGGAAGAAGCGATATTAAATCCTATAATTTTGAGACCCTTGAAACAAAAAATCTGACCCTGAGCCAGGAACGGGAATACTCCCCTACCCTCACACCGGATGAAAACTTTATTTCATGTATTATACAACGTGATAATGGAGCCCAGGACTTAGGAAAATTTCCTGTTGATGGCGGTGATCCAACGATTCTTATAGATAATTACCTGGTTGGCTATCATGCATGGATTGATGAAACAAAACTATTGGCCTATACTTTACTTGAAGATATTGGAGAGCTGCATTTCATTGATTTAGAAACCAATGAAGATTTAATCATTGCCAAAAACATCGGACGATCATTACACAAAATACCCGGTCAGCAGGCCATGAGTTACATAGATAAAACCCAAATAAATAACTGGCAGATCAAGAAATTTGATCCCGTCACAAGAAATATATCTACGATTGCATCAACACTGCCTTTAATGGAACACCTTTGCTGGACACAGAATGGTTTAATTCTCATGAGCGATGGCAATAAAATTTATTCTCTCGATCCATTAACTTCAAACAAATGGATTCCAGTCGTTACAAAGGGTGAATTTTCGTTTATGAAAGGAATAACACGCCTGGCAGTCAATAGAAAAAATAATTTACTGGCAGTGGTTGTGAATGAGTAACCACTTCATCTGTACTAACATTCATTAAAATTTCCTAATCTATTTTTTTCTATTTAGCATGTCCATTCCAAAATCCCTAAAACAAACACAAAACAGATTTACAAAAACAATTTTAATTGGAATTATTCTCATTTCTACTCTTGCAGCTAAAACTCAATTTCAGGATATTTCAGCTATTGAAGCTCTCTTTATTCAAGATCAAATTAAAGTCGATGGAAATCTGAATGAACCGGCCTGGGAACAAGCCATTAAAATTAAAAATTTCATTCAAAGGGAACAGGCTGTTGGGGAAGCTGCCACCGAAAAAACTGAAATAGCCATCATCTACGATAAAAACAATCTATATATCGGAGCATGGTGTTATCAGGAAGACACTGAAAGCATTCGAGCAAAATCAATGCAACGTGATTTTGATTATAAAGCAGAAGATAATCTTCAGGTCATCATCAGCACTTTTAATGATGAAAAAAATGGCTATTTATTTATTGTGAACCCATATGGGGCAAGAGCCGACCTTCAGGTTTACAGTTTGAAAGAAGAAAACCTGGAGTGGAATGGTGTTTGGGACGTTAAAACCAAAATAACCGATAAGGGATGGTTTGCTGAAATTGTCATTCCTTTTAGCACTTTCCAGTTTAAAAATGGAGAAAATTTGAGTTGGGGCATTAACTTTGAAAGGAACATCGGTGCAAAAAACGAACAAATTACCTGGCAGGGATGGAACCAGAATTATACAATCAATAGTTTATCGAACGCCGGAACATTAACCGGAATCAACAATATCGGATATACGAAACGTTATGAGTTTAAGCCTTATTTATTGAGTAGTTACGCCAAGGAGCCGGATACAAAAACCGAATACCCGACCAAATATGGATTTGACTTAAATATTAACCTCACTCCGAACCTTAAGCTTAACCTGACAACAAACACAGATTTTGCCCAGGTTGAATCTGATCGTATAGCAATCAACCTGACACGATTCGATCAATTTTACCCGGAGAAACGAGATTTTTTCCTGGAAGGATACAATCAGTTTTCATTCAGGATGAGCCATACAGACAACCTTTTTTATACCCGCACCATTGGGATTGAAAACATGGAAGCTGTCCCGATACTTGCGGGAGCCCGCATGGTTGGTAAGGTTGGACGCAACAATATCAATTTTTTAAGTATCCAAACAGAAAAACTTGATACCATCCCTTCAACCAACAACACCGTTTTTAGATATAAATATGATTTTGGATCCCAATCTTATATCGGAGCCATCATTACTTCAAAAATAAATCGAGATTTTTCAAATATTGTGTTTGGGATAGATGCAAAATTTTCTACTTCAAATTTTCTGGGCGATAAAAATCTGGCCATTTATAGCAGTTTCTCGAAAAGTTTTGATGATTACAGAACCAATGATCAGGCGACAGCTCTTAAATTATACATTTCCTATCCGAACGACTTTATGGATCAAAGTTTAAGTTTCACAGGACTGTATGAAGATTTTAATCCCATGCTCGGGTTTCTGACAAGATCAAATTATGAAAATCTTCGATATAATTTCAAACTTACCCCCAGATGGTTTACAGGGCTTGGAATTAATAAACTTTTACTTCAACCCTGGGAAATTGGCATTTACCGTAAGCCCGGCACTAGTATTATCGAAACCTTCAACAACCAAACCGCACCACTTGGATTTAAACTAAAAAGTGGAGACAGCTTTGAATTTAGGCTCAAACAATCTTACGACAACCTTGAAGAAGAATTTGAATTGGTTGATAGCATCGTAATTCCTGTATCCGACTATTGGATGCATCAAAAAGAAATCGAACTTAACACCTATGATGCCCGGCGGGTCAAACTCAAATCAAAATTTTTATGGGGAGATTTCTATACAGGACATATCAGGAACTACAATTTTGAGATCGGTATCAATGTGAACAAACATCTTAATATTCTTAATACTTATACATACAACTTCATAAAACTAAAAACAACATCCGTTAAAACTCATGAATTAGTTTCGAGAATCGATTACTCATTTAATACAAGATTAAATTTGATTGTTTACAGTCAATATAATTCATTGGATGAAATACTTTTTTTTAATTTCAGACTCCATTGGATTCCAAAAATTGGCAGCGACCTCTATATCGTATATAATCATGAACTCGATGAAATTAAAAGACAATTGAACCTGCTGAGGCCAAGCATTTCATCAGGAGCAGTAAAAGTTGTATGGCGCTTTATGTTTTGATACAGAGCTATTAATATTTATTTTAATCATTGTAAACTATCTGATAATTTTTAATTTCGCACAAATATTTATTGATCGATGCTTATACAATACTATAAAAAAGCTTCACAGATTAGCTCGAAGTTCTATAAAACAGCCCTGACATTTTTATTCATACTTGCATTTTTGCACCTGAAACCTCAAACACAGGAAACGATTAATATTGAAGCACACCAAATATCCAGTCCCATAAAATTGGATGGGAATTTAGATGAGGATGAATGGTCGAAAGTTAAGAAGATTCAAAATTTCATTCAACGAGAACAGCAGGTTGGCCAACCGGCAACCGAACAAACGGATGTTGCCGTACTTTACGATAAAAACAATTTATACATAGGCGTATGGTGTTATCAGAAGGATCAGGGCAGCATTCGGGCCAAATACATGGAAAGGGACTTTGATTATGAAGCAGACGATAATTTTAAAGTGATTATCAGCACCTTCAATGATGGCAAAAACGGATACCTCTTCATTATTAACCCTAATGGAGCCAGAGCCGACGCACAGGTATACGGAATTGAAGAAAGCAATATGAACTGGAACGGTGTTTGGGATGTTGAGAGCAGGATTAATGAATTGGGATGGTTTGCTGAAATAGTGATTCCTTTTAGTACATTTCAATTTAAAAATGCTGAAACCTTAAATTGGGGAATTAATTTTGAGCGTAGCATTGTTTCTAAAAACGAAGAGGTCACCTGGCAGGGGTGGAATCAAAATTACTCAATAAATAGTTTGAGTGCTGCCGGTACCCTCGTCGGAATCAACAATATTGGTTATTCAAAAAGGTTTGAGCTAAAGCCTTACTTTTTAAGCAGTTTTGAAAAAGAGCGAAATATCGAGGCGAAATATCCGGCAAAATACGGATTTGACTTAAATATAAATCTGACACCAACCTTAAAACTGAATGTAACAACCAATACAGATTTTGCGCAGGTTGAAGCAGATCGTGTGGCAATTAACCTGACCCGTTTTAACTTATATTATCCTGAAAAAAGAGATTTCTTCCTTGAGGGCTACAACCAGTTCTCCTTTAAGTTTGGCTATACTGACGATTTGTTCTATACACGTAAAATTGGTATCGAAAATTTTGAACCCGTTCCGATCATGCTGGGTGCCAGGCTGGTTGGCAAAATAGGCCGTAATAATATTAACTTTTTAAGTATTCAAACCGAAAAATCAGATTCAATTCCTTCTACCAACAATACTGTTTTCAGGTATAAATACGATATAGGCAGCCAATCATACATCGGTGGAATTATCACTTCAAAAGTTAATCCGAACTATTCGAACCTGGTAATTGGATTGGATGCCAAATTTTCAACATCCAGGTTTTTGAAAAACAAAAACCTGATCGTTTATGGAAGCTTTGCCAAAAGTTTTGATGATTTAAAATCTGATAATCAATCGAAAGCATTTAGAATTTATGTTGATTATCCAAACGACTTTATGGATCAATATTTGGGTTTTACAGGAGTTTATGAAAATTTTAACCCTGCGTTGGGATTTTTTCAACGAACAAATTATGAATATTTTCGCTATAATTTCAGGCTTACACCACGCTGGTTGACTCGCTGGGGAATCAACAAGCTTTTACTGCAACCCTGGGGCATCAATCTGTATCTTAAACCTGAAACGGGCACAGTTGAAACTTTCGAAAACCAATTTTCACCTTTTGGTTTCAGATTAAAAAGCGGCGACAGTTTTGAGTTTCATTTAAAACAAGCTTATGACAATCTTGATGCGTCCTTTGAATTAACCGATGACATTATAATTGAAAAAGATGATTACTGGATGCACCAAACCGAGGTTGAGATCAGTTCGTATGACGCCCGAAAGATATGGTTTGAGGCAACTGCCATGTGGGGTGGTTTTTATAGGGGCCGGATACAAAATTATGATATTGAAATTGGCATCAATGTAAACAAGAACCTTAATTTCACAAATACATATTCTTATAACTTCATCGAATTACCAGCAGCTTCTGTTAAAACTCATGAACTCGCATCAAAAATTAATTATGCATTTAATCCTAAACTTAATTTAGCATTATTCACTCAATATAATTCACTCGATGAATTGCTTTTTTTCAATTTCAGGCTGCACTGGATACCTAAAGTCGGCAGCGACCTTTACTTGGTATATAATCATGAATTAGATGAAGTTAGAAGTCAATTGCATTTGCTTAAACCAAGTATTTCGTCAGGAGCAGTAAAGATTGTATGGCGATTTACGTTTTAGCACGGATATTCTGATAATAATCTTTGCTGATTTCCGTTGAATAATTGTTAAATTCGCAATTAGGACCAATACAGATCTGATGAACAAATATTTTTTATTTCTATCAATTTTTGTGTTTTTACAGCTTTCATCCACGGCCCAAATTAAGGTTAATTTCACACAACTGAACAAGGGATGCTCGGGAGGCGACTGTGAAGGTGAAATTAAAGCGATTGCCGAAGGAGGCACGCCACCTTACCGGTATGATTGGGGAAACGCTTCTATCGCTCCAAATGATTCTACGATTGCTATAAATTTATGCGCAGGACTTTATTATATGAGTGTTATTGATGCCTTAGGTAATCGTTTGGATACAAGCCTTTTTGTCAAAGTTCATCCCGCTCCTAAAATCGAACTAAAAATAGATCCGGAAGAACCCTGGTACATTCAAAATCCAACAGGGACTTTTTCTTTCACCAATCTTTCTGCCGACAGTATTGAGGTAGAAGGATGGAAATGGGACTTCGGAGATGGGACGACATCCTTCGACAGATCACCAATCCACACTTTCGCAGAAATTGGCAATTATGACCTGATATTCACAGCAAATTATCAGTCAAAATGTGATACAAATTTATATTTCGGACTGGGCGTTAAAACAGTGAAATTGCTTATCCCCAATATCATCACACCAAATAATGATGGGTATAACGATGTTTTTATTATTACTCAAGATGGAAATAACAGTGAAAATCAGGGTTTAAAATCAAATTCTGAGAGACCAAAGATCAATGATTTTTATATCACCAATGAATTAATCATATTTAATCGCTGGGGGCAGAAAGTTTTTGAGCAGCAAAATTATCAGAACGATTGGGACGGGGAAAACCTGAAGGATGGTGTATATTTTTATGTGTTAAAATGCCACGGTGAATTTGAAGACGATGTTTTTAAAGGATCTGTTACAATTATGGGTAGCGGCAGGTAAGCTTTTATTTACTATCTAAGAGATTATTCATACTTTTGCATATCAAACTAAAATCAATCTGATCACAAATGAAAGCGAGTAGGCAAATACTATTTATTCTGTTTCTAATTTTCTTTACTGCCGGTTTTATTGCTTGTAATCAAACATCTGACAGCTCAAGCAAGAATGAAAATAATATGAGTAAAGAAAACACAAGCAATCTACCACATGAATCGCTTGGTACAGATGAAATGCCAAAAATCTATTTCAAAGAAAACGAGCATGATTTTGGAGAGCTTGTTGCAGGCGAGAAAATTACATATGGATTTAAATTCAGCAATACGGGAGGGGCAGATTTGATCATCAAAAATGTAATTGCATCTTGTGGCTGCACAGCTACTGAGTTCCCTAAAGACCCTGTTAAACCAGGTGAAGAGGGCGTTATTAAAATCACTTTTGACAGCCGTGGCCAAACAGGATATCAAAAGAAAACTATTACTATTGAAACGAATACACTGCCTGACAAAGTATTTGTTCGCATAAAAGCATCAGTAAAAAATTCATAATAAACTTAAACAAACTCAAAATGACAATTTTAAACATTCTATTATTTATGCCTCAGGAAGGCCAGGAAGGCGGCGGACTCATGTCTTTCCTTCCGCTAATATTAATTGTTGTCGTATTCTACTTGTTTTTTATACGGCCACAAATGAAAAAATCTAAAGAGCAAAGGAAATATCGTGAAGCCTTAAAAAAAGGCGATAAAATAATAACCATCGGCGGAATCCATGGTAAAATTTTAGAAGTACGTGAAAAAACCTTTCTTATTGAAGTTGATGGACAAAACCGCTTAACTATTGAAAAATCAGCGATTGCTGGTGACAATCAACAAATTGGCCAATCCTGATCTTTGCACAAACCCTTCTAAAAAAGGAATCTTGTTTTTAAACAAGATTCCTTTTTTATTAACTTGCAGAAAAAAACCGTGAATTTAAAACGATCTGGTTTATATCATAATTTGATTAACCTAAAGAAGTTACAGAACAAAACCCAGTTCTCCATTTTTTTGGTTTGTCTTATTATTTCTATTTTTATCTGGTTTCTTATAAAAATGTCGAAGGATTATACTGCGGATATTAGTTATAAACTCATTTATAACAATCCTCCATCAAATCAAATTATTACAGAAATTTATGATTCAATCATTTATGTACAAATAGATTCGCGTGGCTTCGACCTCATGAACAGAGCCTACTTAAACAAATCACATCCGATCGAAATTGATTTAAGAAATATCCCCGTTCATAAAAACAGGTATCGGATTGGTAATTACATACTAAGCGAATCAATACTTAATCAAATAAGAAATCAAAGTGAATTTCCGAATCAAATTAATCGCATTTCACCTGATACTTTATTTTTAAAACTTGAGAACACTATTAGTAAAGAGGTCGATGTTAAGGCCGTGATCGATCTCGTTCCTAAGAAACAACATTACATATACGGAAACATCACCCAATCGCCCCTAAAAGTTATTTTGACAGGACCTCCATCAATCATCGATACTATTAATTTTATTTATTCAGAACCCATTAAATTAGAAAATGTAAAAGATGATCAGCACCTCAGACTTATGCTACTTAATCCATATAAGAATGATCAAGTTAGTCTGTCTGTCGACTCTGTTGAACTGATTATTCCAATTCAGGAATATACAGAAAACACTGCTGAAATCCCCATTAAAATAAATGGAGTTGGTAGTAAGCGATTAAAACTTTTTCCGGAAAAAGTGCAGGTTCGTTACCTGGTCGCTTTAAAAGATTTTGAGCGTATCACAAACGATATGTTTTCAGCCGTTATTAATTTTGATATAAATGCCATTAATAACCAACAGGTTAAACTTGATCGATTTCCAGCATTTATTAAAATTATCGACTATGAACCAAAATCTGTTGAGTATTTAATACTTATTGATAATGATTAAAGTAGGCTTAACCGGAAATATCGGAAGTGGTAAATCAACAGTATCCAATATTTTTAGCACATTTCAAATCCCTGTATTCACAGCCGATTTGGAAGCTAAAAAGATACTTGAACAGGAAGATATTATCACTAAACTTGAAACTTTTTTTCGAACAAATTTAAAAACCAAAGAAGGATCAATTGACCGACAAAAAATTGCGTCGATAATTTTTAATGATCAGGAAGCCTTAAATTTCATAAATAACCTCATCCATCCTCTCGTAGCAGAAAGTTTTAAAGAATGGTTAAAACATCAATCAAACAAGCCTTATATCATACACGAAGCCGCCATTTTATTTGAAAGTGGTTTTGACAAATATATGGATCAAATAATTTATGTAAATGCCCCTGAAGAAATCAGGATACAGCGGATAATCAGCAGGGATCAGATCAGTCGTTCGGAGGTTCTTGCCAGGATGTCAAATCAATGGGCTGATGATCGAAAGAAAGACCTGGCAGATTATGTAATTGAGAATGACAATTACAATCTTATAATACCACAGGTATTAAATATCCATCAAAATTTATTACGATTATCCTCTGATGTTTAGGAAGTTTAGGATTGTATATAAAAAAGAGAGACGATCATTATCGTCTCTCTTTTTTTAATCAATTTGATTTATTTATTAAGGTACGTAGTAGATATTAGCATTAAACCTGAACTCAGCGGTAGCACCTATCCACCAAGCTGTAGGCCCGGAACCATAATCCACTCCACCACTTTCAACCCACTCATCAAAATGCAGGTATGCCCAGTTAATGTCCTTTTTCTCCTGTGGCCAGTCAAAAACAGGGTTATTAACAGTAGGAGTTTCAATATCACTTGGAATTTCAAGTACCCATGGGAAATTCTTATCCGTTTTATAGGTACTGATTCCGAAATCAAGCGTAGAGTTATCATCCATAGTACCCCAGTAGCTCAGATCGGCTAGATCGGTCGGTGTATAATCAACCATATGAACTTCTCTAAACCTACCTGAAGTTGGCCAATCAATCACCATGAAAGGATTAAATGAATCTTCGTTAATCGTAAAATCAGCTACATCCACATCAACACCTGCCCTTGGAGTAATTTTTATGGTTACAATTCTTGGTGTATTGGTAATTCCATACTGCATTGTGTTTGAATAAAGATCCAGCACATCGGTTAAATCTTCAGCAACAATAACGACCGGAGATGATTGACCATCTTCCCATCCATCAGTAGCAGAAACATAATCCCCGCTTAATGAATTACCGGTGACTACCAAACCAGTAGTGTCGATACCTGTAATTTCGAAGCCAAAACCATTAAAAGTACCTGCACCCAGAGCTCTGAATACAAAAGTTCCAATAATTTCGATAATGTTATCACTTCCGTCTACCTCAGTTGAAAATCGATATTCAACAACAAGATCGTTAAAGTCATAATCGCCTTTTGCAGGCCATAAATCTTCAAAAGCCAAAGCACTATATCCTAAAGAAGGATAATAGGTTGTGGTTGATTTTAATGAACTGCCCGGACCCATATACATCCGCCAGTCAAAATCGGGGGGTACGACCAGATCTTCCATATTGCTAAGCTGAATTTCCGGATCGTCAGTAATCTTATGAACATTTTTTTTACAAGCACTCAAAACTATCGCAAAAACAACTAATAAATAAAGTAAAGATTTGAGAGTTTTCATAAGTTTATTAATGATTAATTTGTATTAATTCTATTTAATCAGTAAAAATATAAATAAATTTATTCGTATGCAAGTATTTTACTAAGTATTTTACCTATTTCCTTAATATTTCTAGGTGCTTTACCTATTTCTTTGTCTAAAAACCTGTAATTCGACTATTCAAACATCCTTAATCAATTGGAAATCTGACCTATAAGATTTCCCTTACCATAATACAACTTGGAGCAAACTTTCTAACGAAAA
>CAYNTB010000022.1:0-5985 GCA_964399905.1 uncultured Bacteroidales bacterium
CAACATCGGCCCGTCTATATGGTATTTCCACAATCTTGTCCCATGCTGGTCGATCAGATATATGTAATGGTCTGCATCTTCAACAAGTGTATATAAGTATTTGTTTTGATGATTCTTAAGCAGGTGTGGCTTTCCAACCATCCTATTGTCGAGCCTGGCTTGCCAAACTCCTTCGTTTGTGCCCGAAGTTTTCGAATTGTAGTTAATATGCAGATTTGTAAAAAGTCCGTTCGGGTTGCTTGCATACTGCAATCCGATCGCCTGATGATTTTTGAAAAGAGCGTAATTTTCCAATACATATTCAATAGCTTTTTCATTCGTAAATTTTTCAACTAAACTCAGGCCGTTTTTAATATTATAATAGATGTAAACATTTGATTTTTCGGCCATATTGTCCGAAAATGATATAAAATCTTTATCCAGCACCAGGGTTTGTCCCCCAAGGTATAAGTTCAGATAATATTCTAATGAATGGGCAGAGTTCCCGATGATCAGGTAATTATTTATGAGTGTATAGTATGAATGCTGAATGGGATCGAACAAGCTTCCGAAAATAGCTGGAACCAATGCATCGGAATTTAATTGATAAATCTGATGATTTCGGTAAGTTTTAATGAGTCCGCTCCCTTTCTGATTCGCCAAAATTCCGTCCAGGTAATTTTTAGCTGCCACAGGGTTGTTGACCTTAATTACTGCATAGGTTTGGTTTTCGATTAATGATGGATTTCGGGCCAAAGAGACCAGGGCAAATTCCTGACCAATAAGCGGAACAAAAGATTTTGACAGATCCGTATTTAGTTGATTGTTGAGTTGATCAATTTGTTTTTTAAAGGTCTCCAGTTTGTCAATGGAAGCTAAATAAACCTGAAAATCGCTAAAATATTTGCCAAAATTACCGACCCCATAGTGTTGTATAAAAGTGGCATTGGCCGGTATGATTCCACCCATTTCAAAATATTGTGAGGGCTGGTTCTGAAATAGCTTTAAATAAGTTTCTCCCGAATCACTCATTTGTGTATAACCACTCAACAGCAATTCGTCCTTTTTTACAAATAAATCAAGCTCTGACCAATTGGCAAGTTTCGAAAAGACCGCAAGATTCTTTACAACCGTATCAGTTTTATTTTCAATGGATTTTTCGTGTATTCCATTCGCAAGTGGTTCTAAAAATCCGGGCAAATTTTTATAATTAATATAAATATTCCCATCAACTCTTTTACCAGCCGTACCTGAAACTGCCGTAAAATCCGGGTCTTTGTCAATTTTTTGATCTGAGGCCAGTTGTTTGATCGATTCAAAAAGAAGGTTTTCATCCCAGCTGCCGATAAAAAGTCCACCCTTAATGACATAAGAAAATGATTTTTCATGCCTGTGAAAAACAAGTTTATTAATCAGATTTCCATCAACGGTAGTCCGCAATGTGGTAAAAGTATCGGCAAAAGCCTGTGTAAACAAATTGTTAAAAAATTTCCGGTTTTGATTTCCGCTAAGCTTTATGGCCATTAAAACGCCCATGTTATTTTTAACTGGCTGTATTGAGATGATAGCTTCCTGATTGTTTATTAACTTCAGATTCAGCTGGTCAGATTTCAGAATTGAATCAAATTGTTGCAGTGATCCAGAAAGATTTTCAAGCCCTGAAAGCAGGAGAATGTTTTTCCAAATACTGGTTTCATCAAGCTTATCATAGAAACTATCAATAGAATTAATGCTGATGAACATAGCGGTGGATTCAGGAATGGCATCGAGCGGGGCAAATTTTTGTTCAGTTATTTTCTGATAGAGGAGAAATAACAGGCTCATCAGAACGATTAATCCAATAACCAAAATAATATTCGCGAACAACTTGCTTCGGCTAAACATAATAAGCAACATGGGATTTATCCAAAAATACTACAATTTAACCATCACTTGTTAATCAATATTGTTTATAATCAACAATTTGATGTTAATTAAATTCAAAGCTAAGCGGATCATAAAGCTTAAAACTGAGCCGGTGATAGGGAGTGGTGCCATGTTTGAGAATGGCTGCTTTATGCTCCCGGGTTGGATATGCTTTATTTTTTTCCCAATTATAAAGGGGGTACTTCCTTCCAAGTTCCATCATAAAGTCATCGCGGTAAGTTTTTGCCAGTATGGACGCCGCTGCAATGGAAGCGTATTTAGCGTCACCTTTCACAATGCAAATATGTTCAATGTTTTTGTAAGGATTGAATCTGTTTCCGTCAATCAATAGCAATTCAGGAACGATACTTAACTTTTCAATGGCCCTGTGCATGGCCAGATATGAAGCATTTAAAATGTTAATCTGATCTATTTCTTTATGATCGGCAGTTCCAACGGCCCATGCCAATGCTTCTTCTTCGATTATTTTACGAAGGATATAGCGGTTTTTCTCATTAATTTGTTTTGAATCGTTGAGTAGTTCATTTCCGAATCCGACCGGCAAGATTACCGCTGCAGCAAATACGGGACCCGCCAGACAACCCCTTCCGGCTTCATCACAACCTGCTTCTATTCCATGTCCATGATAGCTGCTTTTTAACATTTCAATATTGAAAATGAGTGAAAATAATAAAAACTACCATGAGTGAAAAAAGCAGGTCGGTCCAGAAAATTTTATTTAAATCCGTGAAATAAATTGCCAGAAAAACGGAAACGGGAATATAAATGGTACTGGCGTGGATAATTAATCCATTGTTGAGGAACAAAATAATAAAACCAATCATAAAAAAATAAAAAGTGACTTGTACTTTTTTTCTGGCCATTATTTTTTTGTCACCAAGCCTGCTCATCACCCGAATAAATGATATGGCTATAAAAAATACTAAGATGGTCATAATCACTTGTTCATACCCATCATTTCCTGAGAATAACAGTTTTAATCCGGAAAAATAATCCAGGTATGCGATCAGATAAATGGAGGCTTCATCCATCCAAAAATAATAGGTAAACAAAAATAAGTATGGGGTCAACAATCCGAGCAAAGGAACGACCCATGGCCTCCAGCTTGAAATCCGGTAAATAAAAAGCGTCATCCAGATAAGCACAAGAAGAGAGATTGCAGGCAGATAAAAGAAGCTGGCAATTCCGACATAAAACCCGGTTTTATAAACCAAACGAAGATATTCGTCCTTGATGTCAATTTGTAACATGGCATCGAAAGCTGTTAATACAAATAAATGGCTTATTAATGCCGGATATAAATGCTGTAATTGGACCGAATGACTCAAAAGCACCAGGTAGATAAATGCAGCAATAAATGAATTTCGTTTGATCAATTCATGCTTGATCAAAATATAATTCAGGTATATTGCCTCAGAAAGGATGATGATAAATGCGAGCAGGATCAGTAAAAAATGATTAGCTGTTGAAGATGCGAATAAATTATAAAAAGGAGTGGTCAATGTTTTTTCAACGATGGGTGGCGGTGAAATAAATACATTGAGCCATAGGGCAAATCCCAGGATCAGCAATCCGATAAACTGAATAAAATAATTATGTTTAAAAAACCTGATAAACATTCACCTGCATTATTATTTGATAAATTTAAGCAAATCCTTTCCTAAATCGGATCTAAAATATTTATTATTGAAATTAATGATTGCAGCATTCTTATAAGAAGTTTCAAGAGCCTCCTGCATGCTTTCACCAAAAGAAGTAAGGGCGAGTACCCGGCCTCCGTTTGTAACAACCTCCTGGTTTTTATCAAAGCTTGTGCCTGCATGAAAAACCTGGCTTTGTTTGATCTTATCGAGTCCGGAAATGATATCTCCTTTTTTATACGACTCGGGATATCCCCCTGCAACGAGCATAATGGCGGCGGTATGTCTTTTCTCCACCTCAAATAACTTTTGGTCCAGATTTCCTTCTGCAACTCCAATAAACAATTCCAATAAATCACTTTTGATTCTCGGAACAACCGATTCTGCTTCAGGATCTCCCATTCGCACATTGTATTCAATAACCATGGGTTCATCTTTTACTTTTATCAACCCAAAGAAAATAAAGCCTTTGTAAGTGATACCTTCATTCTGTAAACCGTATAAGGTGGGTTTTATGATCCTGGTTTCAATTTTTTGCATGAATTTTTTATCCGCAAAAGGTACGGGTGAGATGGAGCCCATCCCTCCTGTATTCAGCCCGGTATCACCTTCACAGATTCTTTTATAATCTTTGGCTTCAGGGAGTATTTTATAGGAAGTCCCATCTGTTAAGATAAAAACCGAGAGTTCGATTCCATCCAGAAATTCTTCGATCACAACCTGTTCCGAAGCCTTGCCAAATTTTGCATCACTTAGCATCGATTTCAGCTCTGCCTTTGCTTTATCAAGATGATCGGAAATAATGACCCCTTTACCCGCAGCAAGCCCGTCGGCTTTTAAAACATATGGTGGATTAAGCTGTTCCAAAAAATGATAAGCTTCCGCTAATTCATGTTTGCCAAATGTTTTATACGCGGCAGTGGGGATTTGATATTTTTGCATGAAGTTTTTAGCGAAATCTTTACTTCCTTCAAGCATAGCAGCATTTTTTTGCGGGCCGATTACGGCAACATTTTTCAGTTCAGACTCATTCGAAAAATAGTCGCTGATCCCTTCAACCAATGGAACTTCGGGGCCTACAACCACCATGTTTATTTTATGTTTTATGACCAGGTTTTTAATGCTTATAAAATTACCCAGGTCCACTGGAATATTTGTTCCAATTGAAGCCGTTCCTGCATTCCCAGGGGCAATAAAAAGTTGGGTAAGTTTTTCACTTTGGCTTAACTTCCACGCAAGTGCATGTTCCCGTCCGCCGGATCCTAAAATCAATATATTCATTTTTTCATTTTTTAATTAGCTTTTCAATACTATTCCACAATAAATCTGCGGTTTTTTCCCAATCAAACTTAAGGCGCTGAATTCGGGCTTCCTTAATTAATTGATCCCTGATGATTGGTGAACGATCCATTGTTATTAAGGCATTTGCGATTGAATCAACAGAATCTGGATTAACCAACAGTGCTCCTTTGCCTGCAATTTCAGGCATTGAACTCAGGTTTGAACAAATAACCGGAACATCGCAAAAATATGCTTCTATCATTGGAATTCCAAACCCTTCTAATTTTGAAACCAAAGTCAGTGCTTTTGCCGAGGCAGTCAATTTTGCCAATACTTCGCGCTCAACACGGCCCGTAAATATGATGTCTGATTTATATGGTGAATTTTTATAAGCACTTTTAAGGGATGGAGATGACCATTTTAAGGCTCCAACCATAAGTAAAAAAGTATTTGCTGCGGTCTTTGATTTATATAAGTCGAAAGCTTTGATCAGATTGGCCAGATTTTTCCTTGACTGGATGGAACCGACATAAATAAAATAATCCTCGGAACGGCTGAAACGTTTTTTGATCTTTTTGCGTTCGGCTTCGCTCAGTGGTTTAAATATTTGGTTGGCCCCGCAATAAACAACATCTATTTTTGCCTGATCTATTTGATAGGTTTTAGAAATATCATTCTTTGAAAATACTGAAACTGTGGCAATTCGATTTGCTTTTTTTGCGAAGCGCGGGAAAAAATGCCTGTAATATTTTCGTTCGGTCCATGGGAAATCTTTCGGATGATGTTCAAAATTTAAATCATGAAATACGGCCAGGGAAGGAATGGCGGATCGCAACGATAAGTAGCCATCCGGAGAAAGAAACAAATCGATGTCTAATTTTTTAAGCAGGGAAGGAATCGAAAATTCGAACCATACATAATATAAAACCGGATGCCTTGCAGGGGGCCCGACAATAATCGGAGTAATATTATCCGAGAAAATGAAACTATCATCATAATTGCGGTCAAATAAAAAATAAAATTGATGTTCGGGATGCTTCTTTGTGATAATCTTTAAACTCTCATAAATAAAGTACCCGATCCCTTCTAATTTATTATTTATTAATAACCTGGTATTTACCGCAATTTTCAATATATTTTATTTTGGCTGTTAATAATA
>CAYNTB010000022.1:5995-11931 GCA_964399905.1 uncultured Bacteroidales bacterium
CAATTACACTTACTGCATATCCTGATTTCCTTAAAATACTCTCTAATTTTAAATATATTTTATTTTGGCTGTTAATAATATTTGAGCAGGATGAATGTTATATTTTAGTACCTTGGTTCGTATTACAAAAATATGTTTTTTTCGGCTCAATTATTGAATCATTGAATAAATCAATTGTTGTCGTTTTCCACAACAGATAAGTTTAAATGCAGCGCAAGTTTATTACAAATCTGGGTTTTTTACTGGCAGTCAATTTCCTGATCAAGCCTTTCTGGATATTGGGAATTGACAGAAGCATTCAAAATATAGTTGGCTCGGAGAATTATGGGTTTTATTTTGCGGTTTTTAATTTTTCGCTGCTGTTCAGCATTATTCTTGATTTTGGGGTCAGCAGTTTTAATAACCGGAATATTGCACAAAACCGACAGCTCCTTCAAAAACATTTTTCCGGAATTATTGTACTTAAAATTGTATTAATTGCGGTATATGCAATTGTCTTAACGATTGTTGGTTTTGTTATTGGATATGATTCAAGGCAATTTTATTTTCTGATCTGGGTTGGTATCAACCAGTCGATGCTGTCTTTCATCCTATACCTGCGTTCAAATATTTCTGCCTTATTGCTTTTTAAAACAGACAGCATTATATCAGTTCTGGACCGCTTTTTATTGATCCTAATTTGTGGTTTGCTGCTCTGGGGCAATATTATAAACAAGCCTTTTCAGATTGAATGGTTGATGTACGCACAGGCAGCGGCTTACTTTATTACCCTGCTTGTTGCTTTATCCATTGTTTTGAAAAAATCTGGTTTTATGACACTCAATTGGAATGTGCCATTTCTTTTTATGATCATAAAAAAAAGCATGCCTTTCGCAGTTTTAATTTTCTTAATGGGTATTTATAATCGGGTTGATTCGGTAATGATTGAACGATTATTGCCCGGAACCAGGGGAGAATACCAATCGGGAGTTTATGCCCAAGCTTATCGATTATTTGATGCAGGCAATAATATTGCATTGTTGTTTGGGGTAATTTTATTGCCCATCTTCTCCAGAATGATCAAAAAAGGTGAATCGGTCGAAAAACTTGTAAAATTATCTTTTACCATTATTTTTACTTTTTCAATGATAGCGGCTACTGTTTCATTTTTTTATCGTACAGAAATTATGGGCCTGTTATACTATCAGCATCCCGACGAATCGTTATTGCTTTATCATCATAGAATTTCAGATGGGAGCCAAATTTTTGGAATACTTATGTTCAGCTTTGTGGCTGTTTGTTCGGGTTATATTTTTGGAACTTTATTAACGGCATTGGGCGATTTAAGGTACCTGATAAAAATTGCCATGTTGGGCGTATTTGTCAACCTCTTTGTTAATATAGCAGCAATACCGAGTATGGAGGCTGTTGGCGCGGCCTATGCTAGTTTAAGTTCACAATTTCTTACCGCCATCTTAATGGTTATTGGCGTTAAAAAACGTTTTTCATTTCATACAAACTTCCCGTATTTGTTCAAGCTAATCGCATATGTTTTACTTGTTTTAGTTGCAAATATGTTCTCAAAAGTTATTCCTTTTAATACTTATATAAGTTTTGCTTTTGTAATAATCTTCTCTCTTGTTTCGGCCTATGTATTGGGACTTTTTGATCTGAACTCTTTTATTTCAATGCTTAAATCAGATGGTGAAAATGACTAATTTCGGATCGGCTCAGAAGTATAGTAGTTTTTATTAATTTTGATCAGATAAAACCATGATTATATGAATCGTAACAGTTCCTCCAATTCTTCGAAGAATTCAACAGAAATCATCCTTTATCTTTATCAGAAAAGGAAATTGCTCTTTCTAATCTTTATAGTGGCCGCCATCTGTTCAGTTGTCTTTACTTCGCCGGTCTTTATAACCCCATTATATAAGTCAATCGCAATTATTTATCCCGTAAAAACCGGATCAATTTCGAATGCATTGCTTGGGGATCGGCAGGACAGTGATATTTTAAGTTTTGGAGATGAGGTTGAAGCGGAACAACTTTTACAATTGCTGTATTCCAGCTTAATAAGAGATCAATTGTTTTCCAGATATGATTTACAGGCACATTATCAGATTGATACGAATGCAAAGTATAAACAAACCAAACTATACAATGAATTTAAAAAGAAATTTAAATTCAGCAGAACCGAGTTTATGGCCGTAAAAATTCAGGTGATGGATCACGATCCAATATTTGCGGCACGTCTGGCAAATGATATCGTTAAGTTAATTGATACTATTAAAACAAATATTCAGCGCGAGCGCGCCATCGAAGGACTGAAAATAATTGAGGATGAATATCTACGGCTAAGCCGTGAAGTTGAGTTGATGGAAGATTCATTAACCCGCTTAAGGGAGTATGGCGTACATGATTATGAATCCCAGGCCGAGATGATCAACCAACAATTGGCCATCGAACTTGGTGATGGCAACCAGACTGCGGTTAAACGGTTGGAGGACCGACTAAAAATTTTAGCTGAATATGGCGGCCCTTATGTATCGCTTCGGGATGACCTGAGCTTCGAAAGAGATCGTTTGATTAGTTTAAAAGCTAAATATTATGAGGCCAAGATTGATGCCGAAAAATATTTACCACAGTCGTTTGTGGTGAGCGAGGCAAAAATTTCAGAAAAGAAATCGTATCCGCCCCGCACAATAATTGTATTGTCCTTAACCTTATCGGTGATGTTGTTTACTGTTTTGCTCCTGTTTTTATTTGAAAAATGGTCTGTAATAAAAGAGCAATTGTAGCCGGTGAACTGGATTTTTAAATATCGAAACCACCTGATTGCATTTTTGAGTTTCTTATTTCTGGCAATCAATCTTCTGTTAATATCAGAAGATTTTTATTGGTTGCTGTTCCTGCCTTTGATTTTAATAATTATTGTATTATTCCTGTTCTCCTTAGATTATATTCTGTTGATCATAAGTCTGTTAACCCCGCTTTCGGTTGTTTTGAGTTTGAATAACGGGAATCTGGGAATTTCGGTTCCGGTTGAGCCCTTGCTTATTGGTGTGTGCGTACTTTTTGTGCTGCGACTCTTTTTTTATTCCGAGATCACTAACCGAATGATCCGGCATCCGATTTCCATGCTTTTGGTTTCCTATATTTTTTGGATGATGCTCAGCTCCTTATTTAGTGAAATTCCGCTTGTATCCCTTAAATATCTGATTTCTAGAATCTGGTTCATCATACCTCTATATTTTGCAGGCATTCAGTTCTTTAAAAAAGTCAGGTATTTCAGGAACTTTACTGCATTGTATGTTTTATCGTTAATGATTGTTGTGGTGTATACAATAATAAGACATTCCAGATATGGGTTTTCGGAGGAAAGCGGACACTGGGTAATGTCGCCCTTTTATAATGATCATACGGCCTACGGAGCCATGCTGACCTTTTTTATTCCGCTACTTTTTGGATTTTCACTTATTAAAAAATATTCTAGAATATTCAGGATTGCTTCTTTTACAATCGGGATCGTATTTATCCTGGCACTGATTCTTTCATTTAGCAGGGCCGCATGGTTGAGTTTGGCTGTTGCGCTATTTTTTGGAATGCTTATCTATCTAAAAATAAAATTTAGATGGGTTGTTTTTGCATCCTTAATCGCGCTGGCATTTTTATTTTCTTTTCAGCAGAATATTATACAAGTTCTAGAAAAGAACACAAACGAATCATCAGAAAATTATGTTGAACACATAAAATCAGTTTATAATATTTCTTCAGATGCCTCAAACCTGGAACGGATCAACAGATGGCAGGCAGCCATTCGCTTGTTCAAAGAACGCCCACTTTTCGGCTGGGGACCCGGAACCTATCAGTTTGTTTATGCTCCTTATCAATTGAGCCAGGAAAAAACCATCATAAGTACCAATGCCGGTAATAAAGGGAATGCCCATAGCGAATATTTAGGTCCGCTGGCTGAAATGGGATTACCGGGAATGCTCATAGTTTTAGCCATTTTTTCAATGTCGCTCATTAGTGGACTGAGGGTCTATAAAATGTCGGTTACTATTGAGATGAAAATTATCAGCTTTACATTAATTTTAGCTTTAATAAGCTATTTTACACACGGTTTGCTGAATAACTTTTTAGACACAGACAAAGCTGCAATACCTGTCTGGTCTTCTATTGCCATGATTGTAGCAATGGAAATGTATAATGCTGATAAATTAGCCAAGGAAGTTTTTGACTAAGAATTTACAATTTTTCGATAATATCAGGGAGCTTTCTGATAGCGACAAGTTCTTTCCATTTGCTCCTGGCTTCGCCTGCAGGGCTTCCAAAATAAGTTTTACCACCTTCAAGTGATTTACTTACAGCTGAAGTTGCCAGCACCACTGCGCCCTTACCGATAACCAGATCTTTGTTAATGGCCACTCGTCCCCACAGAATTACATCATCCTCAATTCTTGTTACACCGGCAATTGCTGCATGTGATCCGATCAGGCAATTTTTTCCAATATAAGTATCGTGCCCCACCTGGCAATGATTGTCCATTTTTGTGCCTTCAGAAATAATCGTATCTCCCGAAACGCCTTTATCGATTGAGCACAGCGCACCGATTTCAACTTTGTTTTCGATGATGACCCTGCCACATGATTCCATTTTACGATATCCATCCGGACGGCGTTGAAAATAATAAGCATCGGCACCAATTACCGAATTGGCATGAATAATTACATCGTCGCCAATAATTGAGTGGTCGTAAATGCTCACATTTGAGTGTATAATGCAGTTCTTCCCGATTTTTACCTGGTTTCCAATAAAAGTATTGGGCTGAATCCGGGTCCCTTTCCCTATTTCAGTTTCAGGGCTGATGGTATGCTTTGAAGGTGTAAATGGCCTGAATTTTTTTACGAGGCTTACGTAGTCCTTAAAAGGATCCGTTGAAATTAATAAAGCTTTACCTTCGGGACATTCTACATTTTTGTTAATTATGATGGTGGTAGCTTTTGAATTTAAAGCTTTTGCATAGTATTTTGGGTGGTCAACAAAAGTCAGGTCACCCGCTTCAACCATATGTACCTCGTTCATACCCGTTATTGGGAAATCAGGATTGCCAATAAATTCAGCATGGATCAAATCTGCCAGCTTTTTTAATGTAAGGGGAGTTTCAAATTTCATGTTTGGCGTATCTTTTATTTAACCCTTTCTGAGTATTCTCCGGTTCTGGTATCCACCTTGATTCTTTCACCCGTATTGATAAAAAGTGGAACTTTTACAACTGCACCAGTTTCGACGGTGGCATCCTTGAATGTATTGGTGGCCGTATTTCCTTTTTCACCAGGTTCAGTATAAGTAACTTCCAGGTCAACATAGGCCGGCATATCGCAGGATATCGGGCTTTCTGTTTCTGCATGGTATAAAACTTCCACACCGTCTCCTTCTTTTAAAAAATCCGGAGCACTGATAATGCCTTTATCGAAAAATGTTTGTTCAAATGTTTCAGAATTCATGAAATGAAAGGTGTCTCCTTCTTTATAAAGAAATTGGTAAGGTCTTCTTTCGACACGTTGTACATTAATTTTTACACCGGCTGTAAAAGTGTTGGGAATTACTTTTCCGGTTTTTAAATTTTTGAGTTTTGTTCGCACAAAAGCTGGTCCCTTTCCGGGTTTTACATGCTGAAATTCAACGATGGTAAAAAGTTCACCATTGAATTCGATACATAGGCCATTTTTAAAATCTGCAGTTGAAGCCATATAATTAGTTTTTATTGATCATTTTTTGGTTGTCTGGTATAACCTTTCATGATGCCCCTTGTTGATCGGGCAATGAAAGATAAAATTTCATCTCGTTCGGGTGTTACCGGTACATCTGCTTCGATAAGAGATACCGCCTGCGAAACATTGAGGCCGCGTAAATAAATGAAACGGTATATTTACTGGATCGCATTGATCTGG
>CAYNTB010000022.1:11941-12621 GCA_964399905.1 uncultured Bacteroidales bacterium
AATCCAATTGAATTTACACCGACATATGAAAGAGGCTCTCTGGCACCTTTTGTAAATGGTGGAACATCTTTACGTGCCATCCCTCCACCGGAGATCATCGAATGTGCTCCAATCTGGACAAACTGATGTATGGCAGCCAGTCCCCCGATAATCGCCCAGTCGTCTATTCTGATGTGTCCGGCCAGTGTGGCTGCATTTGCCAATATTACGTTATTGCCGATAATACAGTCGTGGGCCACGTGCACATAAGCCATTAACAGGCAATTGTTTCCAACAACCGTTTCGAAATTTGCTTTTGTCCCCCGGTTGATCGTTACAAATTCACGAATAATGCAGTTATCTCCGATTTTAACGGTGGTTTCTTCACCTCTGTATTTCAGATCCTGCGGGATGGCTGAGATGACCGCTCCCGGAAAAATTTTGCAATTTTTACCGATACGGGCACCTTCCATAATGGTTACATTCGATCCGATCCAGGTGCCTTCTTCAATTTCTACGTTTTTTTCAATATTTACAAAGGGTTCAATCACAACGTTCTTGGCAATGTTTGCCTGGGGATGAACATATGCTAATGGTTGATTCATTTTTTAAGAATTAATTTTATCATCATTTTTTGAGAGCAAGGCCATCATTTCAGCTTCCATTGCAATGTTCTGACCTACATAGGCGATTCCTTTCAT
>CAYNTB010000023.1:0-295 GCA_964399905.1 uncultured Bacteroidales bacterium
TAGCAACTATTTATTCAATGTCTGAGCAATTTTATCGAATAAATCGGCAGAGTATATTTCTTTTGATAGAAGGAGCATATTTTTAATGGCTTTGGGGCTCGAAATTCCATGTCCGACAACAACCGAAGAGTTGATTCCCAGAATAGGGCTTCCGCCATGATTTTCATAATTAAATCGCTGAATATAATCGTCGGTTAATCCTCTTTTAATCAAGAAGCGATACATCGATTCCATTTGTTTGAGGACAACATTTCCGGTAAATCCATCGCAGACTATCACATCGGCAGGATCATTT
>CAYNTB010000023.1:326-601 GCA_964399905.1 uncultured Bacteroidales bacterium
ACAAAGTTGAAATCTCTCGAATCCTTCATCAACTGATAAGCTGACTGTGTTAAAAGATTTCCCTTTTCTTCTTCTTCTCCAATATTCAGAAGCCCTATTTTAGGGTTCTTGATTCCATGAACAAATTCGGCATAAATTGATCCCAGGATACCAAATTGATACATCACATCCGGCTTAGGGTCCGGGTTGGTTCCAATATCCAGCAAGATGGTAATTCCACCATTTTATCAGATAATATTTTCAACCAACTCAATAAACTTTTTTTGGAAAGGGAG
>CAYNTB010000023.1:611-12588 GCA_964399905.1 uncultured Bacteroidales bacterium
CGCCCCACATGGTCTGATAACTCCGGGAATTGGTTTGAGCGCATAGGTAGCTCCAACAACCATCGCTCCGCTGTTACCGGCCCCGGAAAAAGAATCAATTTCCTTCGACTTTAAAAGACCAAAACCTATGTTAATACTTGAATTTTGCTTTGTCTTAAAGGCCTTGAGGGGGTGCTCCCCCATGGTGATAAATTCAGATGCGTGAATGATATCGAAATCCCCGGCATTTGCATTTTCGGCTTTAAGTTGTTGTAGGATGATTTCGCGATCGCCAATCAAAACAATTTTGTCAGATGTGTCGAGTTCGCTACTTGCTTTAATTGCTCCCGAAACTGTTGCTTTAGGAGCAAAATCACCACCCATTACATCTAATCCTATTCTCATCTATAAATTTTTGTGGAATAATTTATCAAACTGAAATCTATTCTGCAACTGCTTTTTCAATTGCCAATTTTCCTTTGTAATATCCCCATTCTGAACATACACGATGGTACAGTACAGGAGCTCCACAATTAGAACATACGGCAACAGTAGGTGCCACTGCTTTATAATGAGTTCTTCTTTTATCTCTTCTTTGCTTAGAAATCTTACGTTTTGGATGTGCCATTTTTAATTATTTTAAGCTGTTAATTTTTCTTTAATTTTTTTAATGCATCCCACCTGGGATCGGTCGTTTTGTTATTTGATGATAACTCGTTCAGCTTTTTCAGCATTTTTGGATTACATGTTGAATATCCCTCTTTATCGTCGGGATGTATACGCTGAATGGGCAACATCAAATTAATGTATTCATAAATATATGGTGCAATTTTTATTTCTTTTTCATTTCTGGGAATAATGATCAACTCACTGCTTTCTTCCGAAAAATGATCCCCGAATTGAATAAGCAACTGTTGTTCGCCTTTTATCGGATAGAAAAATTCATCTGTACACCTGTCACAAACAACTTCTACCTCCCCTTCAATATCAAACAACAGTATAAGCATGGACTCCTGTTTTTCAAGATCCAGTTTTATATTTACATTGCCATTCTTTATTTCTGAATACGTAATCGCCTCAAAGAACAAACGGTTAACATTGAAATTGAACTCGTGATTTCCCAAACTTAGTCCTTCATAAGGAATAATGAAATCCTTCAACTTATCCATTTCAAGCCTTTTTTATTTCGGCCTGCAAAATTATAGATTAATATTGTGAATACCAAATATATATTATGAGAGATGTATGCTTTACGTATTTTTTTAAACTCCCTGATAAACAAGCCTTTGTAAATTACTCTATTTGAATGCTTTTTCAAGTAATCCATCATTCTGTAACTTCAGTCGATTAAAGTAAGATGGAACTTCTTTCCCAAGTAGTTGGTCTACATACATTTTTGCCAGGTACTGGCCCAGCATAAATCCCTGACCACGCAAGCCAACAAACAGGCCGAGTTCGGTGTCGATTACCATACGGGGCTCGATATAATAGCCTGCCCATATGGCCTGGAACCCAACCGATGAAAGTTCAGGAATCCAATCTGTGAACACCTCGGAAGCAATTTCGATAAATGCTTTTGAGTTAAACTTAACGTCTTTATCTGTCTCCATTGCTTCAATTCCCGGTGAGGCACAACCGATAATTTGTCCGGTTTCAGCCAATTGTTGCCCATAAACTGCAGTAAAGCCTTTGTAATTTCTGCGATCAATAATCATGGGCAAAGGTTTATTATTATGGCCCATCATGGGCAGGCGCCGGGTAATAAACGCCTGATGCTTAACCGGATAATTTCCGGTTGAAATACCTAGCTGTCTGGCAAATTTATCTCCTTCAGGGCCCAATGCATTGATAAAAATTTCGGTTTCAAATTCAATATATTTCTTATCATGATCCTGTACCAAAGCTTTATAAGTATTACCTGTTTTGCTAACATTAATCAGTTTACAGTCTTCTTTAACTTCGCCACCTTTTTTAATTCCAAGCTGACGAATCAAATCAATAACCCTGCCAGGGGTGGCCTGCCAACAATTGTGTGTGATGAGGGCAGCCTGATATTTAGACAGATTGGGATTGATATAAGGCGAAATTCGTTCACTGAAATCTTTTGGTTCAATCATTTCTGCATCCGACCATGCCATCGAAGCTTTTAGCGCATTGTACATATGGTCGTCGTGGGCAAATGTCACATAATCGATGGGTAAAAAGTCAATGTTTTTAACCCGCTGTAATGCTTTGAAAATTTCAAGATTATGAACGGCAATATCAGAAAGTTCAGGGATGCTAAAGTTTGGTCTGCCCCCGGCAATATTTCTCCAGGAGGCTCCTCTTCCAAAATTAATCAGAACCGGTTTTTGACCTCCTTCGGCCAAGTAGCGGAATAATGCACTTCCGCCAATTCCACCACCCGCTACCAAGGCATTAACTTTAATTTTCTGAGGTGAACTTCCATTCGAACCGACGATTATTTTCTCCTGTTGTTTATTGGGGTAAAGTTCTCCCATTGTAACCTGGTTTGATAATGGCCCCCGCGGTGTTGCATCGCCAACAATGTTGATCCCATATTTACGGATGCTTTGCTTTAAACGGGGAATACATCTTTTTCCGCGACAGGCACCCATTCCCAAACGGGTGGTATGTTTAATCTCATCCACCGAAATAAATTTACGATCGCCAACAACCGCTAAAATTTCTTCCAAGGTCACATCATCACAATGGCAAACATAAGTTTCAGATTCGATACTTTCCGAATTTTTTGTTTCTAATTTTTCCGGGTAATTTTCTTTAACAATAAAGCCACGGACTTCCATTAAATCTTTTCCATGCAAATTATTTGATTTTACCCTGGCCACATTGGTTTTATTGGATTTCTTTAAGATTTTTTCTATGGTTCCTTCACCAAGTTTCTCTCCATTGTTGTTGACAAGATACACTTCTTCTCCTTCATTTGCTTCATACTCGATTGGCAAAAACAAACTACTGGTTTTCAGGTTATAACCGAATATAGCAAGTCCCGGACACTGATAAACACATTTCATGCAACCGATGCATTTATCAAAATCAATAACAGGCGTGGTACTGGTTGAGGTTTTAGTAATCGCACCATGGGGACATGCAAATTCACAAGGATTACAGGCAAAACCATACAGGCAATCAATTAACACAAATGGTTTTGCTTCCAAACGCTCGGCGTCGGGATAAAACGGTTTTTCCAATATTCTGATCGGATGTTGCTGCGAATCGATATATTCTTTTGAGAGACTCAGGTATTGGTCATAATCGAATCGTATATCCATTGCTTGTAAAATTTCAAAAGCAACCTGCTTTCCACGCAAAACAGCACTTGTACCTTCACCGATACGAATCGCATCACCGGCTCCGTAGCAAGCTCGTCCGAAAATTTCATTTCCTTTAATTAACAATTGATCATCGGGAACTAATCCGGTGCAAATATTAATGGCATCGATGCCATCAATAATTTGTTCTGTGCCAGGAATGGGAGCAAAATTTTCACAATCAGCAATTACTGCACCTGTAATGCCAGTATGATCTTTATTTGGAATGGCTTTGATCAATATTTTGGAAAGCATAACCGGAATTCCCAAGCGACGCACCCGATTTGCCTGTACAGGAAATCCTCCTTCATTTGGTTGCGCTTCAATGATCGCTTTTACCCGGGCTCCGGCCTGCATCAATTGATAGGACGTTAAATAACCGATATTTCCGGCTCCCACAGTAAGCACATTTTTACCCAGAAGAGTAAATTCGTTGTTCATCATTTTTTGAACAACTGCCGCCGTATAAACGCCAGGTAAATCATCGTTCTCAAAAGTCGGCATAAAGGGAACCGCTCCCGTAGCAATAACCAGGTGATCTGCATCCACATAATAAATCTCTTCGGTTAAAATGTTTTTTACTGCAATACGTTTCCCTTCCAGAAGATCCCAAACTGTCGAATCCAAAAATATGCCATCCAATTTTTCACCTGCCAATGTTTTTGCGATATCAAAGCCACGCATACCCCCAAATTTCTTTTCTTTCTCAAAAAAGAAAAACTGATGGGTTTGCATCAAAAACTGCCCGCCAATTTTGTCGTTATTATCAATTACAATATTTTCAATTTGATGATTATTTAATTCTTCACGTACTGCTAAACCTGCAGGCCCTGCTCCAATAATAGCAACTGAAGTTTTATAAACTTTTACCGCATCTTCTTTTCGGGTCTCAGTTTTTTGGGGTTTAAAATCCACAGGGATCTCACATACTTCTTTAACTCCATCCACCTTGGTAATACAGATTCTTTTAATCTGTCCATCAACCAGCATTTCGCAGGCACCACATTTACCAATTCCACATTCGAGGCTGCGCTCCCTGTTTTTTAAACTATGGCTGTGAACAGGATGACCAGCCTGGTGGAGGGCTGCTGCAATTGTAAAACCCTTATCTCCCGTAATTTGCTTTCCATTAAAGTTAAAACTAACTTTTGAACAATCCTTTACCTCCAAAATGGGGTGCTTTTCAATTTTATACATATTATCGAATATTAATCAACATAAAGTATTGTGAAATAATTAACAGCAAAGATATGTTTTCTGTTCTATACAGCGGACGATCTTTTCAAAAAAAGGACTTAATTTTTACTTATTCAAAATAATAAATTTCTACTTTTGTGTAAGTTAAAAATATTGACCAACAAAAAAGTATTTGGGATGTTTAATAAATTTATTTCCTGGCTATTACCATATATGCCAAAAAGTTTCGTCTGGCTCTTTTCAAAGAGATATATCGCCGGAAAAACCATTGAAGATGCAATTCAGGTTTCAAAGGATTTAAACCAGCAAGGGATTAAAGTTACCATTGACCTGTTAGGTGAATTTATTACAACATTAGATGAGGCTGAGGTTAATACTAACACCTACCTGGATATTATTGAAACGGTTGAAAAACATAATATTAATGGCAATTATTCGCTAAAACCGACCATGTTCGGATTACTCATCGATCCGGAGAAATGTTATACCTACATCCGAAAAATAGCAGCACTTGCTGCAAAACATAACAATTTCGTAAGGATTGATATGGAAGACTCCCAATGTGTTGATCTTGAAATTGAACTTTTTAGAAAAATCAAGGCAGAGTTTCCCAAAAATGTCGGGCTGGTATTTCAGGCCTATCTTAAACGAACCCTTAACGACATAAAAGGGTTACAGGATTTGAACTCAAAAGAAACCCCGATCAATTACCGTTTATGTAAAGGCATTTATGTAGAACCGGCGGAAATTGCATATAAAAAATATGCCGAGATTAACCAGCACTTTTTGGAAGATCTTGAATATATGTTTCAAAATCAAATTTATCCGGCTATTGCCACCCACGATAAACCACTGGTTGAAGGAGCCTACAAACTCATAGAAAAATACAATGTACCCAAAAACATGTATGAATTCCAAATGCTTTACGGCGTAACCCCAGATCTTCGGTCATCAATTGTAAGCGACGGACATCCGATGAGGGTTTATGTTCCTTATGGAAAAGATTGGTTTGCTTATTCAACCCGACGCTTAAAAGAGAACCCAAAGATGGCATTTCTAATTATTAAAGCCTTGTTTTTTAGAGGATAAGATAACTTTATTGTTAAAATAAGTTAAGAGTTTATTATTTAAATGGCTGGGAATTAAGTGCTTTCTTATACTTAAGCTGAACCCTATCTTTGCAATTCATTGAATAATTAGCAAATTATTAGTAATTTTGCATTTTTAAAAGACCAATGACTATGCAAAAAGCAAGGGTTTTATACATTGCCCAGGAAATCACCCCCTATTTGAAAGAAAGCCCAATGGGCAAAATATGTCGCTATCTGCCACAGGGGATTCAGGAACGCGGTAAAGAAATAAGAACTTTTATGCCCCGATACGGCATAATCAATGAAAGAAGAAATCAATTACATGAAGTCATTCGGTTGTCAGGCATGAATTTAATAATCAACGACACCGACCATCCGCTGATCATCAAGGTTGCCTCAATTCAACAAGCACGTATGCAAATTTATTTTATCGACAATGAAGATTATTTTCATCGAAAATTTACCATTGTCAATAAAAACAATAAATTTTACGACGATAACGACGAAAGGGCAATTTTCTTTTCGAGGGGCGTTCTCGAAACTGTTAAAAAACTTGGCTGGGCTCCCGATATAATTCATTGTCATGGATGGATCAGCAGTTTAACACCGCTATACCTTAAAAAAGCATTTGTCGACAATCCGTTGTTTAGTGATTCGAAAGTTATTTGCTCTATATATAACGATGGTTTTTCGGAAAACCTCAGTAAAACTTTTGCTAAAAAATTAATGCTGGAAGGCATTACTGAGGATGACCTGAAGCACTATAAAAATGGAAATTACGTGAATTTGATGAAAGCGGCCATTGATTTTTCTGATGCTTTGATATTGGGGAATGAAAATATTAATCCGGAGGTAATGACCTATTTAAAAGATTCGGGCAAGCCATATCTGGAATATCATCCGGAAGAAACCTATGTTGATGCATACAACGAATTTTATGATGGAATTATTGGAGAACCATCATCATAGTTAAATTGTTATAAACTTAAAAAGAGCCTAAATTGAAAATACTGGATGGTGCATGGAAAATTTCTATGCTTGTGATATTATCGGCCGGAATTTATTTAACTGCCTGTACAAAAAAAGCCCAAACAATCGGGTTGGAGTTGAGGCCAAACGGTGACTTAGTAGTTGAATCAACGGATACAACAACCCTAATCGCATATTCTGTAATACAAGATTCGCTTATTACTTCCAATTATACAAGAATTTTCCTGGGAAGTATGATGGATCCGGTTTTTGGAAAAACAACCGCTAATTATTTTTCACAACTGCGCTTGCAACCCGATTTTGTTGATTTTAATTTTGGGCAAAATCCGGTTATTGACTCCATGATATTATCGCTCGAATATGATGGTTATTATGGCGATACTACAACCACCCAAACAATCCGATTTTATGAATTGAGTGAAAAACTAATCTCAGACAGCGGATATTATTATTATTCAAGTGATAAAGCCAACTATTATCCAACCGAGATAGGCAGATATACTTTCACTCCAAAACCAAATACACCGGTAGCATTGAAAGAAGGCGATACGGTTTCTCCGCACATTCGTATTAATTTGATGGAATTAACAGACGAATTCGGGAATAAATTCATAAATGCTCCGCTGGACATCATACAAAGCAATGAAAACTTTGCAGATTATATTTATGGATTTGCTCTTGTATCCGAACCGGTAAACGAAGCCGGTGCAATGCTCTATTTCGACGTAACGGGAATCCAATCCGATCTCACTATTTATTACAGAAATGATGCATCAACCGATATTGTTTATTCAATGTATCTGTATGATTCGACGACACGGTTTAACAATTTCGACCATAATAATTATGTGGATGCGGCACCTGAATTTAAAGCACAGGTTATGGAAGGGAATGTGAGTCTCGGACAGGAAAAAATATATGTGCAGGCAATGGGTGGTATTTACACCAAATTAGATTTCCCTTTTATTAAAAGTTTAAACACCATAGGCAAACTGGCAATTAATTCTGCTGAATTAACATTAAAAGCTTATGACGAAAACAATGGGAATGTAGCACCTGACCGTTTAACTCTGGTTGAAATAGATTCGGAAGGATATCCTTCACAAGCAATCATTGATGCCTACGAAGGTGACGCTTATTTTGACGGTTATTACGACACCGCAACCAATGTTTATAAATTTCAGATTGCCCGGCACATTCAGCACTTATTGTCAGATGATTCAACCGATTACGGAATTTTTCTAAAAATATATGGCAGTGCCTCACAGGGTGGGCAATTTATTTTGAACGGGACCAATCCTTTATTACCTACCCCTTATGATGACAGACTAAAGCTAAAAATAACGTATACAATTATTGAATAGGAAATATAGCCTATTTTGTTTCCGATTTTGTATCTTTGATTTTATAACTTAAAACCTTAGTGCTTATGTGTGGAATTGTAGGATATATCGGTGACCAGGCAGCATACCCAATTTTAATCAAAGGATTAAAGAGGCTCGAATACAGAGGTTATGACAGTGCAGGTATTGCACTCATTAATGGAAATCTGAATGTATATAAAAGCAAGGGTAAAGTTTCTGATCTGGAAGACCTGACAATCGATAAAAATACTGAAGGGAAAATAGGGATCGGACACACACGATGGGCCACACACGGTGAACCTACGAACCAAAATGCACATCCACATTATTCAGAAAGTAAGAATATAGCCATTATCCATAATGGCATCATAGAAAATTATAATTCTTTGAAATCCGAACTTCAAAGCCGGGGCTATCAATTTAAAAGTGATACAGACACCGAAGTTCTGGTTTATCTGATAGAAGACATCCAAAAAAATGAAAATGTCAGTTTGTTTGAAGCTACACGCATTGCGCTAAACCAGGTAATTGGTGCTTAAGCCATAGTTTTAATTTCAAAAATTGAGCCGGATATTTTAGTAGCAGCCAGAAAAGGAAGCCCGCTGGTAATAGGCATTGGCAAGAATGATTACTTTATTGCCTCCGATGCTTCGCCCATTATTGAATACACCCGGAATGTTGTTTATTTGGATGAGGAGGAAATTGCCCTGATTAGGTACAAGAAAAAACTTGAGATCAAAACCATAAAAAACAAGAACAAAACTCCTTACATTCAAAAACTTGAAATGAATCTAAGTGCCATCGAAAAAGGTGGCTTTGATCATTTCATGCTTAAAGAGATTTACGAGCAACCCCGCTCCATCAGGGATTCCTTTCGGGGCAGGTTGAGCCTGGAAAAAGGAAGTGTTGCCTTAGGAGGAATTAAGGATTATGAGCAGAAACTTGTCAATGCCAAAAGGATTTTAATTATCGCATGTGGTACTTCCTGGCATGCCGGACTTGTTGGTGAATATTTATTTGAAGATCTGGCCCGTATACCGGTTGAAGTTGAATATGCCTCAGAATTCAGATATCGTAATCCGGTTATATATGAAGATGATATCATCCTGGCAATTTCACAATCAGGAGAAACAGCCGATACCCTGGCTGCCATTCAAATGGCAAAATCAAAAGGTGCCACCATATTGGGTATTTGTAATGTAGTTGGCTCATCAATTGCCCGCGAATCACATGCTGGTTCATATACACATGCAGGGCCTGAAATTGGTGTAGCCTCAACAAAAGCCTTTACATCTCAAATTACGGTTCTTACCTTGATGGCATTAATGGTTGCACAAAAAAAAGGCACCATCGCGCAATCGCGTTTTCAAAATCTTTTATTCGAGTTGGATTCAATTCCAGAAAAAGTTGAAAAAACCCTGCAAGCAAGTAAGCAAATTATCGACATTGCCAATAAATTTAAAGATGTCCGAAACTTTCTGTACCTGGGAAGGGGTTATAATTTCCCGGTTGCACTTGAGGGTGCACTGAAACTTAAAGAAATATCCTACATACACGCAGAAGGATATCCTGCAGCCGAAATGAAACATGGCCCGATTGCCCTCATTGACCAGCATATGCCGGTAGTTTTTATTGCAACCAATAAAGGAACTTACGAAAAAGTGCAGAGCAATATTATGGAGGTAAAAGCCAGGCAGGGGCAAATTATTTCAATCGTAACTGAAGGAGATAAACAGGTAAAGAAACTATCGGACTACATTATTGAAATACCTGAATGCGACGAAGTACTGGTGCCACTGTTGGCAACCATTCCTTTGCAAAAACTTGCTTACCACATGGCCATACTTAGGGGTTGCAATGTAGATCAACCGAGAAATTTAGCCAAATCGGTAACGGTAGAATAAAATATGATTTAAAAATTATCCGGAAATTTATTTATTCAATTCAGGGTTTTGGGGATTTTCATCTTCCGGCTCTTCTGCAACTTCTTCCTTTTTGATTTTTTTGGTTTCATCAGTAGCAGTAAAAACATTCTCTTTAAACAACTGAATAATCTTCTTTAAATTTTTATCGGTTGAAAGTTTTGAGCCTGAATCAATATTGATCAAAATATCCTGAATCGCATTGATCACAGCATTGTTCGGAATCTGAATAAAACAATTCAAATCGCAGTTTTCTTCATTCTGAAATAATTTGGTGAACACCTGCCCTTTAATCTTTGAATTTCCAATCACACTCAATTTACCCGTACAAAAAATATTTCCTTCAAAAGTACCACTGATTAGCAATTCTGAACATACAACATCACCAAAAACCTTCGATGTCTCATCAATGATTACTTTTTCTGTTGATAATAATGTACCATAGAAATTGCTTTCTATTCTGAATGATTTTTTTGTTTTTATAAATCCCTCAATAATACTCTCTTCAGGAATTAAAATTGGGTTTTGGGTTTCGCCTGGTTTCATTTTTAACAAATTAATTAGTTCTATACAATTTTAATACATATTTTGCTATTAAACAAATTAATGATAATTGAGGTATCGCTTTTTAATTTCGATATCCGTAAAAAAAGACACATTAAGTAAGAGCATGTTTTTTTAAAAAAACATGAACCTTGATTTTGGTTTTATCACTAAAACCGATCTCCAACTTTTTTCCAATCGACGAGTTTCCAAAAATCTTCGATGTATGCCGGCCTGCGGTTTTGTTTATCCAGATAATAGGCGTGTTCCCAAACATCGCAGGTTAACAATGGTTTCAGGCTTTGTTTAATCGGCGTTCCGGCATTTGATGTCTGAACAATTTGCAATTTGTTATGATTGTCCTTTACAAGCCAAGCCCATCCCGAACCAAATAAAGTGGCTGCTGCGGTAGAAAATTTTTCTTTAAAATTTTCGAAAGAGCCAAATTCTTCATCGATGGCAACAGCTAATTTCCCTTCAGCTTCTCCTCCTCCATCCGGGCTCAAACAATTCCAATAAAAAGTATGATTCCATACCTGGGCAGCATTATTAAAAATTCCACCATCAGCAGATAAAATAATTTCTTCCAGACTTTGGTTTTCATAGGTGGTTCCAACAATCAGTTTATTCAAATTGTTGACATAGGTCAGGTGATGTTTCCCATGATGAAATTCGAGGGTTTGCTTTGAAATATAAGGTTCCAATGCATCTATGGCAAATGGTAACTGAGGTAATTCAAATGACATGATTTTAATGTTTTAGGTTAATAATGGCATTTTATTTTTGAATAAAATAATTTTTCGCAGTTGAAAATACATTATCAATTTGATGAAACACCGGATAAAACGCTTCATTGTCAAATATATTTCTTCCAATATAAGCTTTCATTAGAATTTTAAGCTTATCAGCCGATTCAGCAATTTCCTGTTTATTTCTTTTTACGCCGTTCGCTTTGGCAAAACTCACAAATTCGTCGTATAATTCATTCGAAATCTCAAACATTTGAATAAAATTTTCTGCCTGATCGTATAAGCTCAGTTCTTCCCGGTGCTGATCGGTATAGTTAAAGGCAAACCGATAAGCCAAACCTTTGTTTATTACCAGGTTATAGAAGCCGGGGTTGTCTTTTTCAATTGGAACAAAAATATCAGGCATGATTCCCCCTCCGCCATAAACGGTTTTTCCGGCAGGGGTTTTAAACATAAGTGAATCTGCAAATTTGATGCTATCGGCACTTTGTAATTCTCCATTGGTAAAGCGATGGTAAAATTCGCTGTAATAATCATCGAAATTTTCCCCATAGGGTTTCTGTATTGATCTGCCTGTTGGCGTGTAATATCTGGCAATGGTCATTCGTAAAGCTGATCCATCCGGCAAATTCATTTGCTCTTGTACCAACCCTTTTCCAAATGAACGCCTTCCGATAATCGTTCCCCGGTCATTGTCCTGAATGGCACCTGCTAAAATTTCACTTGCCGAAGCCGAAGATTCATCCATTAATATGATGAGTCCGGTTGATTCAAACATTCCGTTAGATTTGGAATAAGCAGAACTTTTAG
>CAYNTB010000024.1:0-12411 GCA_964399905.1 uncultured Bacteroidales bacterium
TATTTAATTCACTGATCCAATAAAATCTATATAATGAAAAAACTCATCTCAGGTTCTTATGCCAAACAAATCAGCTTTATCTTATTCTTCGCCATTACATCAGGCGCATTTGGGCAAATTTATGATGAATACAGTACCCGGAATTTTCATCAATCAAATTTGTTTAGCTCACGCTCCGCAAAAAATATTCTGAGCGAATCAGATATTTCCGGATCACCTTACTTGAACAATGAATTTATTTTAGGTAGTATCCTTACCAACGACAAAATAAGGTACATAGACATTCCATTGCGTTACAATATCTACAACGACGACATGGAATTTAAAAACAGTGAAGACACTTATCTGGCAATTGGGGATCCGACATTGGTTAAAATGATTATTATTGGTGATGATAAATTTATTTATACAGACAAACGAAAAAAGAATGGGGAACAATTTGGATATTATAAATTATTAGAGGATGGTGAGATCAAACTCTTGTTGAAATATAATGTCGTATTTAAAAAAGCCGTTCCAACAACCGGTTACGAAGAAGCAGAACCTCCAAAACTGGAAAGGATTTCAGACACCTATTACATCCTTCAGGGCAACAATGAACCACAACAAATCTCAAAGAAAAAAGATATTGATCTAATTTTCGGCCCAAAGAGCTCTGAAATAGATAATTATATCAAAAAAGAAAAATTAAATGTTAAAAAGGAAGAAGATTTAATTAAACTTGTTGAATTCGTAAATAAATCCAATTAGCCATTTATTTTTATCCATTATGATAAGTCAAAACAAAATAAAAACTCTACATTCAACATTCATCTTGTTGCTTGTATTCCTGAACCTTGGCACATTCAGTCAAACTACAAATTCAATTCAAGAATTAGGAAATTTCGTAAATGAATATTCTGCAAAAAGTTACAATCAGGGAAGTGGAATTGGTTTATGGAATGAAAGTGATATCAAAGGTTCGCCTTATTTATCAGATGAATTTATCATCGGTAAGATACTAACAAACAACAATATAGCCTATACCGGAATTCCACTTCGGTATAATATCTATAACGACAATATGGAATTTAAGCTGTCAGAAGATTCAGTATTGGCTATTTCAAACCCTGGTATGATGAAAGATATTCAAATTGGCGAGGAGGTGTTTATTTATTGTTATAATCAGAATAATAAAGGAGGGTATTATAGTCGCAAAACAGAGGGTAATATCCAGGTACTTTCAAAATACATCGTTGTTTTCAATAAACCTGAACCTCCGGAGCCATTCAGAGAAGCGAAACCCGCATCTTTCAGTCGAAGAGCCAATGAATTGTTTTTAAAATTTGGGGAAGCTGTACCTGTTCATATTGCCAATAAAAAGGATTTGGAAAACGCCTTTGGTTCTCAATCAGCCGAGGTATTATCATTGGCAAAAAAGGAAAAATTAAACATTAAAAAAGAGGAAGACCTGATTCAATTGGTGAATCTTTTAAACCAAAAGAATTAATTATTGAGGCCCAATAACTTTTTTACGATACTTGCAATTAATTTATTTTCGGCTTTGCCCGATAATTTTTGAGAAGCAATACCCATTACCTTCCCCATATCTTTCATTGAAGAATCTCCGGTTTCTTTTATAATTTCACTGATCAGAACTTCAAGTTCCTGTTCACCAATTTGTTCGGGCAAATATTTTTGGATAACCTCGACCTGGTACAATTCTTCCGCTGCCAGTTCTTTTCGGCCCTGCGCAAGATAGATTTCCGCCGATTCTTTACGCTGCTTCACCAACCGCTGTAAAACACTAATCTCAACCTCTTCTGATATTTCATCATTACCAGCCGATCCTTTTCCGGTTTTGACCAATAACAATGAAGCTTTTATCGCCCGCAACGCCTCTAATGTTTTGGCATCCTTTGCCAGCATTGCTTTTTTAATATCGCCGTTGATGGTGTTTTCAAGACTCATAACTATTTGATTTAAATTTAATCCACATTGTCGTGCAAAAAAGAATTGTTTTGTCTTAAACTGGCTACATCACTTTCATCTGGCTCTGATAAGGTAAATTTAGAAACCAGCGATTCGGAGGAAGGATTGGTTTCGCTAAGTTCTACTTTTCTGCGCAGGTAGGCCGGTTCCTTTTCCATTCGTTCCAAATCCTCGCGAGATTTTAGCTTTATGCTTAAGTCTTTCAACTTTTTAATCCTGTCATCGGTACGTTTTTCAACCTCTGTAACATCAATCTGCCCGGTCGAAGAATCGAATTTTAAATCGATTGAAGCCTCTGACTTTTCAATTTCTTTCTGCTCTATTTTATGAACCAGTGTAGGTTCGGTAATTTTCATTTTCTCAATCGGCTTCTCGTTTCTGGATGAAATATTATCTTCCGGTGTGTTCAATTTGAAGGTAATTGTCCGTTCAATTT
Organism: uncultured Bacteroidales bacterium; assembly: GCA_964399905.1. Taxonomy (GTDB): domain Bacteria; phylum Bacteroidota; class Bacteroidia; order Bacteroidales. The sequence goes on from CAYNTB010000024.1 coordinate 2,408, forward strand.
TTTCTTTCTCAGGCTTCAATCTTAGTGGTTCATCCACTTCATCTTTCTTTTCAATTTTTGGTTTTTCATTCGATACCAATTGAATTTCTTCAACTACTTTCTTTGGTTCCGGATTAATCTCCTGTGTAACAACAGGTGTCTTCTCATCGTTGAGCATAAATATTGTTTTCTTTTCGCGCTCAATTTGTGCACGCGAACGCGAATCGAATCCAGTGGCAACGATCGTTACACTTATTTTATTACCTAATTCTTCATCGATACCGTTCCCCCAAATAATTTCAGCATCTCTGCCAGCCTCATTCTGAATGAACTCAGTGATTTCGGTTACCTCATCCATCGAAATTTCTTCTGTACCGGAAGCAATGTAAAGCAAAATATCGCTCGCTCCTGCAATGTCATTATCGTTTAACAATGGAGAAGCCAGTGCGGTTTTAACAGCTTCTACGGCCCTGTTATCACCTTCAGCCGAAGCCGAGCCCATTATGGCCTTTCCACTTTCTTTCATAACCGTTTTAACATCCTCAAAATCGACATTGATATAGCCGGTAACTGTAACAATTTCAGCAATTCCTTTTGTGGCTTTTGTCAGTATATTATCAGCCTGGGAAAATGCCTGGGATAATTTAAGATCGCCATGAAGTTCACGTAATTTATCATTACAAATTACCAAAAGGGTATCTACATTTTCACGAAGATCATTGATTCCTTGTTCGGCCTGGAGTTTTCTTTTTCTTCCTTCAAACGAAAATGGAATGGTTACGATGCCTACGGTTAAAATACCGAGTTCTTTGGCGATGGCTGCAATAATGGGCGCTGCCCCTGTTCCCGTACCACCACCCATTCCGGCAGTAATGAAGAGCATTTTCGTATTTTTCTCCAATAAAGTTTTGATCTCTTCTCTTTTCTCAAGGGCCGCTTCTTTCCCCACCGATGGGATCGAACCTGCGCCGAGGCCCATATTTCCCAACTGAACTTTGGTCGGAACCGAACTGATTTCCATGGCCTGGGCATCTGTATTACAAATGATGAAATCCACACCCTTTATCCCCTGATTAAACATATGGGTTACTGCATTACTGCCCCCTCCTCCAACACCAATAACTTTTATGATGGAAGATTTATTTTTTGGAAGATCGAAATTTATCATTGCCCTAATTTTTTGTTAATTAAATATATATGTTAATGTTGCGTTAATGTCTAGACTGATATTTTTTTTTCAACAATTAATTTGTTAATATTATTCCATCCCATCGCGTTCGAACCAATCCTGAATATTTTTCAAAAAATTGGCCGGTCTGGCTTCTTTTTTTGCTTTTTTTGGTGACCACATCAAAATTCTTTTTTCGCTCTTTTGGATCATTTCCTTTTCTTTTTCGCGTTTAAAACGGTTAATCCCTTCGATAACAAGACCAATTCCTGTTGCATACATCGGGCTTGCCATTTCTTCTTCCACATCATTCGCCAGGTGCTCATTCGGGTATCCGATTCGCGTATCCATACCCGTGACAAATTCTGTTAACTGGCTGATATGCTTCAAAAGGGCTCCGCCTCCGGTAAGCACGATCCCTGCTATTAATTTCTTTTCAAATCCCGAATTTCTGATCTCATAATAAATATGCTCCACGATTTCTTCCATACGCGCCTGAATGATACTGGCCAGGTTTTTAAGTGAAATTTCTTTCGGTGGGCGGCCCCTTAAACCGGGGATGGCCACAATTTCTTCATCCTTGTTCTCGCTCGCCAATGCTGAACCGAATTTTACTTTCAGTTCTTCTGCATGCTTTTTGATGATGGTACAGCCTTCCTTTACATCCTCTGTAATTATATCTCCCCCAAAAGGAATTACAGCGGTATGCCTGATAATTCCATCCTGAAAAATAGCGATATCTGTGGTTCCTCCACCGATATCCACCAATACAACACCCGCTTCTTTTTCCTCATCACCAAGTACAGCTTCTGCCGAAGCAATGGGCTCCAATATCAGATCTACCACTTCTAACCCTGCCTTTTTTACGCATTTATAGATATTTTTTGCCGCTGCAGTTTGCCCGATAATGATATGAAAATTGGCCTCGAGAGAATTGCCCAGCATTCCGATGGGCTGTTTGATACCCTGCTCATCATCAATGATGTACTCCTGCGGAATGACATCAATAATCTCTTCACCGGGACTCATATTTAAATTATACCTACTGTTGTTCAAATAATCCAGGTCCTGTTGGCTTATTTCTTCATCGCTGTTTTCACGAATGATACTACCGCGATGTTGCAAACTCTTTATGTGTTGTCCGGCAATACCAACATTAACATATTTTATCTCCACTCCTGATGCCTGGCTGGCCTGATCAATGGCTGTTTTTATCGACTGGACGGTGTTTTCGATATTAGAAACCACCCCTCTCTTGACACCGATTGATTCTGTTCGTCCAAAACCCAATACCTCAATTTTCCCTTTTTCATTTCTTCTGCCAACAATGGCGGCAATTTTTGTAGTTCCGATATCTAAGCCTACGATTATTTCTGATGTTTCCATATCATTAAATTTTTGTACAAACAACCTGATTTTTAAATTTTAAATTAATTACTGAATACGCATCCCAACCATTAACCTGCATGCCCTGCTCATAGAATAACTTAAGTTTATTGAACTTTTCATCCAGTTCATCAATATTACCTAATAAAATATACTGCCTTCCTAATTTGGGGATAAGTTCTATCTCCTGATTTTTGTTGATGTAAATTTGTTCAATGAGGGCCTTCAAAAACGGATTTGCCCGGATATATTTTACCAGTTCATAAACAGAGACCAGGTCTGATTTGACTTGTTGTCCTGTTTCGAATATACTTTTAAAGTTTTTTGGACTGATTTTTTTAAGGAATCCATTCACGATCACAACCCTTGAAACATACTTAGGGCTCAGCGGCATAAAGCTCCCAAAATTATCTACATAAAAACTTTCATTCATTAAATCAACCCGGAAAATGGGTTGTCGTTGCTGAATCTGGATGATAAGCTCTCCCTGAATATTGGCATAAACATTTACAGATCGCACATAAGGGTTTTTAGAAATGAGATCTTCCAATTGTTGGGTATTGATACTTTCAATACTGGTTAAATAAATATGCTCGTACTGACTTTCAACTAATTGTTTAATCTCATTTTCTTCTATAAACACATCCTTCTCCGGGTATTCAATCCTGATTTTTATTCCCGAACAATTTACTTCTTTTTGTTTGGCAGAAACAATATAGATCAGGAATGCCAAACCAATGGCAGCAATAAAACCGATAAATATTTTCAAAAACTTAATCATTGCTCAATATATTTTTAATCGGGTTCACCAACTGATCAATATCTCCGGCTCCAAGGCTTAATAAAACCCCTGGTTTCTTATTTGATACAAATTCCAGCACCTCATTTTTAGTCAGTAACTGTTTCTCTTTTAACTTCACTTTCTTTAACAAAAAACTGGAATTAATGCCTTCGATTGGTTGCTCTCTTGCCGGATATATTTCAAGTAAGATCAATTCATCCAACATTTCGAGGCTTCTTGCGAATTCGTCTGCCAAATCGCGCGTACGGCTAAACAAATGTGGCTGAAAAATACCGGTGATCTTTTGATCGGGGTAAAATTCACGAACTGCTCCAATGCAGGCTTTTAGCTCTTCCGGATGATGTGCATAATCATCAATGAAAATCCGGCCCGGCTTATTTACCACGATATCGAAACGACGTTCTACACCTTTGTACGATTGAAGGCCTTCCTGAATATACCGATCTTCAATTCCATAAAGTTTTGCAATAGCAACGGCCCCAACAACATTTTCAAGATTGTGCCTCCCCGGAATACTGAAACTAAGGTTATTGATAAGTTCTTTTTCAGTTTGAACAGAAAAACGGTAAGCATAATTTTCAATCTTCAATTGTCGAACCCTGAAATCGGCAGCAGTCTCCAGGTCGTACTTAAAATAAGGCAGGCTTGTTAATTCACTGCTGATTTTTCTGTTGATGATCCATTTTGCATTTGGTTTTGCCCCTGCGATGAACGCTTTGAATGAATCGAGCATTGCCGATTTGGATTTATAGATATCCAGATGATCGGCATCAACGGCACTTATCAATCCAATATCTGGCTTAAGGTTCAGGAATGAGCGATCATATTCATCAGCTTCTGCAATAAATACCTCCGCATCTGCATTGCCAATAAAGTTTGTCTGATAATTTTTTAGAATTCCCCCCACAAATGCAGCGATATTGATTCCCGCTGTTGTAAAAATATGTGCCACCAGTGATGTAATGGTGGTTTTACCATGAGTTCCGGCAATGGCACTGGTAAATTTGTCATTCGAAATCTGACCAAGCATTTCAGCCCTTTTTAAAAACGGAACCTGTCTTTCTTTCAAATAATTAAATTGTTTATGGCCGGACGGAATTGCCGGGGTATAAACAACCAGATCAACAAAAGGAGGTATTTGCTCAATCTCATCTTTAAAAACAACCTTTATACCTTCTTCCATTAAAGCCCTGGTCAGTTTAGTTTCAGTTTTATCGTATCCGCTTACTCCCACGCCCAGTTTAACAAAATAACGAGCCAGTGCACTCATACCAATGCCACCAATACCGATAAAGTATATATGCCTGAGTTCGTTTAGATTCATAATGATTTCTTTCTATTTAAGATGCGTAAAACTTCATCAACAATTCTTTCGCTGGCATCCGGTATGGCCAACTTCGCTATATTTTGACTTAATTTAAGCTGTAGTTCCTTATTCGATGCTAAATTTTTAAGCGTATTTCCAAGTCTTGATTCTATGCTTTTTTCATCAATTATCATTGCCGCTTCAAGTTTTACCAATGCTTCCGCATTTTTTGTTTGATGATCCTCGGCAGCGGAGGGTAAAGGAATGAAAATAACCGGTTTTTTAACGAGGCAAAGCTCCGAAATAGCAATTGCGCCAGCTCTTGAAATCACAATATCAGCCGCTGCATATGCCAAATCCATTCGATCGATGAATTTATATACTTTTACCTTTTCGGAAGTAAATTCATGCTGTCTTTTCAATGCCTGTTCATAGTATAAACTTCCGGTCTGCCAGATTAATTGCTGATCATTCTCAATAATTTCCGGTACTAATTTTTCGATACATTTATTAATGGCCAGTGCTCCCTGACTGCCCCCGACAACCAGCACAACCGGTTTTTTCTTCAAACCAAAATATTGATCTGCTTCAGTTTTTAAACCCGAAACATCGATGAGCTCATCCCTGACAGGGTTTCCGGTCTTAACAATTTTATCCCCGGGGAAGTACTTATCCATTTGATCATAAGCCACACAAATGGTATCGACCTTAGCAGCCAACAGTCGATTAGTAATGCCGGGAAAAGAATTTTGTTCCTGAATCAGTGTTGGAATTTTTTTATGATTGGCCATGCGAAGAAGCGGTCCGCTAGCGTATCCCCCCACCCCAATAACCAGGTCAGGTTTGAATTTTCTAAGAATAGCGGAGGCTTTAATTAAACTTACAACTACTTTAAACGGAAAAAGCAGGTTTTTCAGCGTAAGTTTTCTTTGCAGTCCACTGATCCATAATCCTTCAATTTTATAACCGGCCGCAGGTATTTTCTGCATTTCCATTTTCCCTTTGGCCCCCACAAACAATATATCAGCCGAGCCCAACCTTTTCATCAAGCAGTTGGCAATAGCTATTGCCGGGAAAATATGTCCCCCGGTTCCGCCACCGCTTATGATAAATTTATAACTAGGTCGTTGCATTTGTTTGTTGAATTTTTAATGATTCGGGATTCCCGATTTCTTTGCTCACGCTTAGAATAATTCCAAGAGAAATGCTGGTGAACCAGATCGAGGTACCGCCCATACTTACCAAAGGAAGCGGTTGCCCCGTTACCGGCAGAAGATCAACAGCTACACCCATATTAATTAAGGCCTGGAATACCAGGTTAAAAGCTACGCCAATGGTTAAAAATGCCCCGAATTTCTTTGGAATGATGGTCACAATTTTAACAGCCCTGAAAAATAAGATCATGTAAAAAAGAACAATTAATCCTGCCCCGATAAAGCCGTATTCCTCTATAATAATTGCAAAAATAAAATCTGAATACGGGTGCGGTAAAAAATTTCGTTGTGTACTATTTCCCGGGCCTTTACCAAGCAAACCTCCTGAAGCGATTGCAACTTTTGACTGTTCAACCTGGTAATTATTCGGATTATCCTTATCCGGTGAGATAAAATTTTCCACCCTGTTTTTCCAGGTCATCATTCGCCCTTGTTTTTCAATCGGCATGTTGTATAAAACAACAATAAACATACTCAGAACAAACAAACCAATGAAGACAAGCGAAAGTATATAGGACAATTTTACCCGGCCAATAAACATTAAAACCAAACAGGTAACAAAAAGCAGGGCTGCTGTCGAAAAATTTGACGGCAATATTAATCCACAAACAATTAATATGGGCAACATAAGTGGCAGGAATGCCGACTTAAAGTCCTTTATCTGATCCTGCTTTTTTGTTAATAAACGTGCAATGTATATGATGAGGGTCAATTTAGCCAAATCTGAAGTTTGAAAACTAAGGTTAAATGGTAGCGGCAATACACGTTTGGCTTCGTTTAAGTTTAATCCGGCAACGAGGGTTAAGATGAGTAATGGAATGGCAATAAAAAGTGCAATCTGAAAAATGCGGGAATAATATGTATATTTTATTAAATGTGCCAGGTACATTAACACCAGACCAAAGGCAAGAATCAAAAAGTGTTTAAACATATAATACTCTGTATTCCCACCCTGATATTTATAAGCCAATGTTCCCGAAGAACTATAAACGGCCAAAAGTGAAAATATGGACAATAAGATAACTACTGCCCAAATTACTTTATCCCCCTTTATTTTATTTACTAATTGCATTCCTTTTTTTCCTTATTTACAAGCTGTTTACAGCGGCTTTAAATTGATGCCCGCGATCTTCGTAATTCTCAAACAAATCAAAACTTGCGCATGCCGGCGACAACAAAACCGAATCTCCAGACTCAGCCAATGAATAAGCCATATTTACAGCTTCGCTGGCTGACTGAACATCAACAATGGTTTCAACATCGCCTGAAAAAGCATCGTGGATTTTTGCGTTATCAATCCCCAGGCAAATAATCGCTTTTACTTTTTCCCTCACCATTTGCCTCAATATTTCATAATCATTTCCTTTATCGATACCTCCGGCAATCCATACAACTTTATTTTGCATGCTTTCCAAAGCATACCAGGTTGAATTTACGTTCGTGGCCTTCGAATCATTCACAAATTCGATTCCACTGATGGATGCGACAAATTCGAGCCGGTGCTCAACATTTTGGAAATCAGCCAGACACTTTTTAATGGTTTCCTTACGAATCCCAACCAATTTTGCACTAATCCCTGCCGCCATCGAATTGTAAACATTGTGCTTGCCTTGTAAGGCTAATTCTTCTAAAGTCATATTAATTTTGTTTGTGTGTATATTAATTTCTATTTTCTTTCCGTCTGAATATGCCCCCTCCCGATTCATTTTCTGCTTGATTGAAAATGGATATAAGCGGGATTTGGGTACTGAATTCGATAATAATTGTTGAATCACCTCATCATCGGCACAATAAACAAAGGCATCTGAGTCCAATTGGTTATCCGCGATCCTGAATTTTGAAGCCGCATAATTTTCAAATTGATAATTGTAACGATCCAGATGATCAGGCGTTATATTCAGCAGAACGGCTATGTTTGATTTAAATCTGTTGATTCCGTCCAGTTGAAAACTACTCAGTTCCAACACATAATAATCGTAAGATTTTTCGGCAACCTGCCATGCAAAACTTTGACCTATATTCCCGGCCAATCCAACATTTAGCCCTGCCGATTTAAGTATGTGATAAGTCAGAAGCGTAGTGGTTGTTTTCCCATTACTGCCGGTTATCCCAATGATAAAAGCCTCGGTGTACCTGCCTGCAAATTCAATTTCTGAAATAACCGGAACCCCTTTCTTTTTTAATTCAAGCAGGAAAGGAATATTATCCGGAATACCCGGACTTTTTATAATCTCAGAAGCTTGATTTATCAAATTGAGGGTGTGTTTTTCTTCCTCGAATTCAATTTCATTTTGTAAAAGAACGTTCTTGTATTTCTCTTTAATTTTTGATCGATCCGAAACAAAAACATCAAATCCTTTTTTCCGGGCCAGTATCGCTGAACCAATACCGCTTTCCCCAGCCCCGAGGATGACTATTTTTGTTTTCTTTTGATCCATTATCTAAGCTTTAAAGTGACGATCGTAAACACCGCCAGCATAATTCCAATAATAAAAAACCGTTGTACAATTTTTGGTTCAGGGTATCCAAGAACCTGAAAATGATGATGCAAGGGAGCCATTTTAAATATTCTCTTGCCCACTCCGTATTTTTTCTTTGTTCGTTTGAAATAACTCACTTGTAAAACCACTGAAAGATTTTCAACCAGAAAAACACCACACAGGATCGGGATTAACAACTCCTTCCGGATAATAATTGCAATGACTGCAATAATACCCCCAATGGCCAAACTTCCCGTATCGCCCATAAATACCTGTGCCGGGTATGTGTTGTACCATAAAAATCCAATACACGCCCCAACAAATGCACTGATGTAAATTGTTAACTCACCTAAATTTGGTATGTACATAATGTTCAGGTAATTAGCAAATACGATATTACCTGACACCCAGGTCAAAATTGCCAGGGTTGCTCCTATTATGGCTGAAGTTCCTGTCGCCAGTCCATCCATGCCATCCGTTAAATTGGCTCCGTTTGATACAGCCATGATAATTAGGATCACAATTGGGATGAAAACAAGATAGGCGAGGGTTTCGTAACCATTGCCCATCCAGGAGATCAATACTGAATAATCAAATTCGTTGTTCTTTACAAAGGGGATGGAGGTTTTTGTTGACTTTACGGCATTTTTCTCAAAATTATTACTTGCATTGCTAATATCTATTCCTTGTACGATCGCTGTTTCCGTATCAATTTTTTCACGAATAACAATGGAGTCATTAAAATACATTACCAATCCCACGATTAATCCGAGAATGACCTGCCCCAAAATTTTGAATTTACCTGCCAACCCTTTTTTGTCTTTTCTGAAAACCTTGATATAATCGTCGATCAAACCAATGGCACCCAGCCAAATGGTGGTAAAAATCAGCAGCAATACATATATATTATCCAGCTTAACAAATAGAAGGGTGGGAATTAAAACTGCACCCAAAATAATCAAACCGCCCATGGTTGGGGTGCCTTTTTTCTCCAATTGGCCTTCGAGGCCCAAATCCCTGATTGTTTCTCCAACCTGTCTTTTGATGAGTAAATTGATGAGTCGTTTCCCGAAAAGCAGTGAGATAACCAAAGAAGTAATGATTGCCATGGCAGCCCGAAATGAAATGTATTGGAATACACCCGCTCCAGGGAAGTCAAAATGCTGATCGAGATAACTAAACAGATAATAAAACATATTTCTGGTTTTAAATTTCCATTAATAATTTTTTCACAATTTCTTTTTCATCAAAAGGCAGACTTTTACCTTTAATAATCTGATATTTTTCATGTCCTTTGCCTGCTATTAGAACAATATCACCAGCCTTTGCAATTGTCAGGGCAACTTTTATCGCTTCTTCCCGATGAGTGATCGACATTGCCTTTCTGATTTGCAATACATCCAAACCGGCTTTCATGTCTTCAATAATTTGATCCGGATCTTCATCGCGTGGATTATCGGAGGTTAGAATAACCTTATCGCTTTTGTTGCATGCAATTTGTGCCATCAGCGGACGTTTGGTTTTATCCCGGTTTCCTCCGGCACCGATAAGTGTGATCAGCTGCTCATTCCCCGACCTGATTGATGCAATTGTATTTAATACATTTTCAAGCGCATCGGGTGTATGGGCATAATCGATGATGATGGTTCTCCGGTCGGCCGTATGGATT
>CAYNTB010000025.1:0-1472 GCA_964399905.1 uncultured Bacteroidales bacterium
ATGGTCGGTCGAGCCGGTCGCCGAGCAAAACTGGGTGCAATTGACCCAATCGCAGATGAAATATGTTTTAGGTGTCTCGGTTTTAATCTTTCTGATGATTAAAAATTCACGGTCTTTCAACAATCGATGGGTTTCTGTATAAAATTGCTTACCAGGATCACCATCAAGGCTTTGAATTATATCTTCGCAAGCTGTGAAACTAAATCCAAATTCCCTGATGAGTTCAAAAAGGTATGTTGATATCGGATGCAGCTTTTTAAGCTTTTCAATCTCAATTTGAACTGAAGCATCTTTTAGGATCAGTAATGCTTCCCTGCTTTTTAAGATTTGCTGATTATAAATTTGTTCGGCTTCTGCAAAACGCTGGATATTTGCTTCAAAGATGTTGGCATAATCAGCATCAATATCCTCCATTGCAGGTAATAATTTATGCCTGATTTTATTGCGTAAATATTTAGTGGCAGCATTGGATGAATCTTCTCTGAATTGCAACTTATATTTCTGCTGAAACTCAACAATTTCTTTTCGATTTGCAAATAAGAGCGGACGAATAAGATTCCCATTTTTGGGTAAGATTCCATGCAGTCCCGAAATACCGGTTCCTCTTAAAAGATTAATAAAAAAGGTTTCCACCTGGTCGTCTTTATGATGCGCGGTGGCAATAAAATCATATTTATTTTCGGCGCGAATTTTTTCGAACCATTCATAACGCAAATCGCGTGCAGCCATTTGGGTAGATATTTTCATATCCTTCGCAATTTGGGCTGTTTCAAATTCAACCTGATATAAAGGCACACCGTACTTCTTTGCGAGGCCCTCAACTAAGCGGGCATCTCCATCAGATTCTTCGCCCCTCAGTTTAAAATTGCAATGGGCCACACCAAATTTCAGACCAGCCTGATGAAAAAGCTCACACATCACAACCGAATCAACACCACCACTAACCGTCAGTAAAGTTGTTTCATCTTTGCTTAATAAGTTTTTGTCCTTAATAAATTTTAAAAACTGCGCAATCATGTTGGCAAATTTAAGCAATTGTATCATTTGATCATTAAAAAACCCCTTATCAATAACTGACAAGGGGTCTTAAAATATTTCGGGTTTCAGTGTTAAATTTCCCAGGTGCTTCCACTCATCAAAAGATCATCCACGCATTTAAAAGGTGATTTTTGTTTTGCAACCTTTATTGATTCGGTCATCAGGTCTTCGTAAGTATCGGCAGGAACGGCCCTGATAATTCCCAATGCAACCGGGAATTCGGGAACCTGCATTTTTGATAACATTACATGTATTCCCGGATCGGGGGTTGTGGGGTCATGAACCAACAGATCATCTTCTGTAACACCGTTTTCTCCGATCACCACCGTTTCAAGTTTTGTACCCTTTAAAACGATTCCTTTGTCCCGATTTTTACCGTAAATCATTGGTTTTCCGGCTTCAAGCAACAACTGATTGTCATCTTTTGTTTCTCT
>CAYNTB010000025.1:1499-5063 GCA_964399905.1 uncultured Bacteroidales bacterium
GGTCACCAGGGCATGTACTTTATTATTAAAAATAACACAGTTTTGAAGGATTTCAACTACAGAAGTCCCTTTATGCTTGGCTGATTCCACTAAAATCTCGGTCATCATTTTCGGATTGGTATCCACTGCCCTTGCATAAAATTTACCCTGGGCCCCGATAATTAATTCACCGGGGTTGAATGGTTCATCAAAAGTACCCTGTGGAGAAGTTTTTGTAATGCTTCCTTTGGGTGTTGTTGGTGAATACTGACCTTTGGTAAGTCCGTAAATTTTATTATTAAAAAGAACGATATTGATATCAATATTTCGCCTAACGACATGTATAAAATGGTTCCCTCCAATGGCCATGCTATCACCGTCACCGGTAATCATCCACACGCTCAGCTTTGGGTTTGCAATTTTAACTCCCGAGGCAATGGCTGCTGCGCGACCATGAATCCCGTGAATTCCATAGGTATTCATATAATATGGGAAACGGGAAGAACAACCAATACCCGATACAACCATAAAATCCTCTTTCCTGACACCAAGCTGCGGAAATACTTTTTCCATTGCTTTTAAGATGGCATGGTCTCCACAACCCGGGCACCATTTCACCATCTGATCGCTAACAAAATCATCGCTGGTAAGCTGCGGAATGTTTTGCATGTCTATGTGTTGCTCTTCATTCATGATGTTTGCTCATTTAAAATGGAAATAAATTTTTCTTCTAATTCGGAAACCATAAATGGCAATCCCTGAATTTTATTGTATTGTTGATAAATGAAGCCGGGATGTTTCATTCTTAAATAATTTACAAACTGACCGTTATTCAATTCGCAAACAAGAATTCTTTTAAATTTTTTGAATATCTCAGCTGTATTTTTTGGTAATGGATTAATATATTTAAAGTGAGCAAGACTGATTTTTTTCCCTTCGGCCTGCATTTTCTCAACCGCAGTTAACATTACGCCATAGGTTCCGCCCCAGCTTACCACCAATAAATCTCCTTCATCCGCTCCTATTAAATGTTGTTCGGGAATGTAATTAGCAACACGCTGCACTTTTTCTTCCCTGATTTGTGTCATCAATTGATGATTCAATGGGTCGTGCGAAACATTACCACTGATATTTTCTTTTTCCAATCCTCCAATTCGGTGTCTTAATCCTTCGGTCCCCGGAACTGCCCACATCCGACTCAGTTTTTCAGCATCTCTTTTATAAGGCTTGAAATTTTCATCGTTTGCTTTTGCAAGCGGGGGTATAATTTTTGGCAGGTTAGCAAGTTTTGGAATTTTGAAAACTTCTGATCCATTGGCAAGTGCACCATCGGTAAGTAAAATTACAGGTGTCATATGTTCAACAGCAAGTTTTGAGGCTTCAAAAGCTGAGTAAAAGCAGTCTTCCGAAGTAATTGCTGCAACAACAATCACCGGTGCTTCTCCGTTTCTTCCGAACAGTGCCTGCATTAAATCAGATTGCTCCGATTTTGTAGGCAATCCGGTTGACGGGCCTCCGCGTTGAACATCCACAATCACCAATGGGAGTTCTGTCATTACTGCTAAACCAATGGCTTCACTTTTCAGCGACAAACCCGGACCGGAAGTTGTAGTCAAAGCCAAGGATCCGGTATAACTGGCTCCAATGGCAGAACATATACCTGCTATTTCGTCCTCGGCCTGAAAAGCTTTACTGTCGAATTCTTTATATTTCGTGAGCTCCTGCAGAATTTCTGAAGCAGGAGTAATTGGATACGATCCCAAAAATAATTGCAGGCCTGATTTTTCGGCTGCAGCCAGAAAACCCCATGCTGTAGCAATGTTTCCGGTGATGTTCCGGTAAACACCCTTTTCCAGGGCAGCAGGCTGAACATTATAGGTTTGACTGATGGCTTCGATATTTTCACCGAAGTTATAACCAGCCCTTAATACCCGTTTATTAGCCTCAACAATGATCGGGTTTTTCTTGAACTTTCTTTCAAAAAAGGCATTGGTTTTATCGAGTTCCCTGTTAAACAGGTAAAGAACGATTCCCAATGCAAACATATTTTTACTTTTAAGCGCAACTTTGGTATCCAGATCGAGCTCTTCCACGGCTTTTTTAGTCATGGTAGAAACCGGTGCCTTGATCACATTAAAACCGTTTAATGTATCATCTTCGAGCGGATTATTTTCATAACCTGCTTTGAGGAAACCTTTTTCAATAAAAGTATCCGTATCCACAATAATTGTGGCATTTGGTTTTGTCCACTTTAAAGTGGCTTTTAGAGAGGCCGGGTTCATGGCAACCAACACATCGGCCAAATCACCGGAAGTGTGAATATTGGTATGCCCAAAATGAATTTGAAACCCGGAAACACCAGCCACTGTTCCTTGTGGTGCCCTGATCTCTGCAGGGTAATCCGGGAATGTGGCAAAATCATTACCAGCGAAAGCCGCTGAATCTGAAAACAATGCGCCTGTGAGTTGCATCCCGTCACCGGAATCACCTGCAAATCTTAGTACGACATTGTCTAACTCTACAATTGGATTCTTTTTCGTATTATCCATCATTTGATGTTTGTAAAACAGGGCAAAGTTAAATCATTTATTTCTGTTAAATCCAACTTGACACTCACTTTTTTCGTGAACTCTGTTATTTAATTAACAAAAGCTTTTAGTGCATATATCTACCTGTATTACTGATTTTTACTGCTATTTTTTTGCATAAAAAAAACGCAAGTTCTTATTTTTGACTGATTATAAATAAGAATTGACATTTTTTGAAGTGTTTATGAATCAGCGTGTCTGGAGTGTTTAACGCCTTCAATACCCGTTATTTAGAATGCATATAAATTAATTAATGGAGGTTTGATTCATAGAATCTCATTATATTTGCACAATCATATTTATCAATTATTAACATAAAATAAAAGATCATGGCTTATAAAATAAGTGACGATTGTACAGCATGCGGTACCTGTATCGACGAATGTCCGGTTGATGCAATTTCCGAAGGTGACATTTATGTAATTGACCCTGACATCTGTACTGACTGTGGTTCTTGTGCAGATGTTTGTCCGGTTGAAGCAATTGCACCCGAATAAAATAAAGCTATTGCAAAGAATTGTTTAAAAGTTCATCCAAATGGATGGACTTTTTTTTTGGTAATTTGTGAAACAATTAACTGTAAGTACAAGTAAACAAGATGGTTAATTATTATTACTTTTGCATTTTAAAAGCGTTTATTGCCAATGGACAAATTTTCCTATTTACACAATATTGATCCGGATGTTATTGAAGATCTGTATCATAATTTTAAACAGAATCCGGAATCGGTTGATTCAAGCTGGAGAATGTTTTTTGAGGGATTTGAATTTTCGAGAACCAATTATGCTGAAGAAGCAACGGATACAAGAGTTTATCCCGATGAATTTAAGGTTATTAACCTGATAAATGCTTATCGGCAAAGGGGGCATTTGTTCACAAAAACGAATCCGGTTCGTACCCGCAGAAAATATAGTCCGACCCTCGACATTGAAAATTTTGGACTGACCAAATCAGACCTCCAGAGAAGTTTTCAGGCTGGAAAAGAGATCGGAATCGG
>CAYNTB010000025.1:5092-12255 GCA_964399905.1 uncultured Bacteroidales bacterium
CACTTCAGGAGATCCTGAATCACCTGAATAAAACTTACTGCCAGTCGATAGGTGCCGAATATGCCTACATCAGGAATACAGAAATTCATCAGTGGCTTCAGGAGAAGATGGAATCAACTCAAAACGCCCATGATTTTAAAGCGAACGACAAAAAATATATCCTTAAGAAACTGACTGAAGCCGTCGACTTTGAAAAATTCATCCATAAGCGCTATCCGGGTCAGAAACGATTCTCCCTCGAAGGTGCCGAGTCACTCATTCCGGCTTTAGATGCCATTATTGAAAAAGGTGCAGAATTCGGCAATAAGGAATTTGTAATTGGCCTTGCCCATCGGGGACGGTTAAATATTCTGGCCAATATTTTGCGGAAACCGATTGGTCAGATTTTCAGCGAATTTGAAGGTAAAGAATATGATGATGAAACCTTGCTTGGAGATGTTAAGTACCATCTCGGATATACATCCAATCAAAAAACAATCAAGGGCTACGATGTTCAATTAACCCTCTCTCCCAACCCATCTCATCTTGAGGCAGTAAATCCGGTTGTTGAAGGAATCGTAAGGGCCAAGATGGATCACGATTACCAGGGCAACACCGATAAAATCACACCCATCCTCATTCACGGAGATGCTTCCATTGCAGGCCAGGGAATCGTATATGAAGTGGCACAAATGGCTGGATTGAACGGATACCATACCGGAGGAACCATTCATCTGGTTATTAACAACCAGATCGGATTTACAACAAATTACCTTGATGCAAGAACTAGTACCTATTGTACCGATGTGGCAAAAATAACCCAATCTCCCGTATTTCATGTAAATGGCGACGATGTGGAAGCAGTGGTATATTCAGTATTACTTGCCATGGAATTTCATACCAAATTCCATAAAGATGTTTATATCGATTTATTGTGCTATCGCAAATACGGCCATAACGAAGGTGATGAACCACGCTTTACCCAACCTCTGCTTTATAAAACGATTGAAAAACATCCTGATCCACAGGCCATATACAAGCAAAAACTATTGGACAAAGGAGAAATCACCGCTAATGAAATCGAAGAAATTGAACAACAGATTAATAAGCATCTGGAACAAAATTTTGAAGATTCAAAAAAAATTGAGAAATCACATATTTCTTTCTTCCTGAAAGAAACCTGGAAAGGTATCCGCAAAGCAACGGATGAAGACTTTGAATCGTCGCCCCCGACCAATATCTCCAAAACTCTTCTACTGGAAATCGGTCAACAAATAACAGCGATTCCGGAAAACATTAAGTTATTCCGAAAGACCATTAAACTACAACAGGACCGGCAGAAAATGCTTGATGAAGGTTCAGCGCTGGATTGGGCCATGGGTGAATTGCTTGCTTACGGCAGCCTCATGATGGAAGGAATTCCGGTGCGCCTTAGCGGACAGGATGTCGCCAGAGGAACCTTTAGCCACCGCCATGCGGTTTTGAGGCTCGAAGATTCGGAAGAAGAATACGTCCCCTTAAACAGTATCAAAAACAAAAAGGCTTCAATCGAAATCTATAATTCTCCCTTATCGGAATATGGTGTACTTGGGTTTGAATATGGTTACTCACTGACATCGCCTCACAGCCTTACAATTTGGGAAGCACAATTTGGGGATTTCAACAATGGCGCACAGATCATCATCGACCAATTTTTAAGCAGCGCCGAAGATAAATGGAACGTAATGAATGATCTGGTATTATTTCTGCCCCACGGTTACGAAGGTCAGGGCCCTGAACATTCGAGTGCCCGCCTGGAAAGATTTCTGACCCTGTGTGGCGAGAATAATATGCAAATCATTAATTGTACAACACCGGCTAATTTTTTCCATGTGTTGCGACGACAGTTCAAACGTGATTTCAGAAAGCCACTGGTTATCTTTACCCCAAAAAGTCTGTTAAGGCATCCAAAGTGTACATCAAGTTTAGAAGATTTCACTGAAAAGAGTTTTGTGGAAGTTTTTGATGATGAACTTGCCGAAGTTGATCAGGTTACAAAATTGGTTTTTTGCAGTGGTAAAATCTATTATGATTTGCTGGAAGAGAGACTTAAACTGAACAAAAAAAATATTGCACTGATCAGACTGGAACAAATTCATCCGCTACCCAAAAAGAAAATATTGGCAATTGTTGAAAAATACAAACATGCTAAAAATATGATATGGGTGCAGGAAGAACCGGTTAATATGGGTGCATGGACCTTTATCCATCAGCATCTAAAAGAACTATCGTTAAAGGTAATTGCAAGGCCCGCAAGTGGATCACCGGCTACGGGATCTTCAAAATTTCACCAAATCAGACAGCAAAAAATAATAGATAAAACTTTTGAAGAATGCGATTGCCCGAATTTGATGAAAAATTGTGAAATGGTTTGTATTGGGAATAAATGGCGTACCTTTGAGAATGAACTTAAGAATGCAAAAAAAGATTTGGACAGCCATACTTATTCGGCCCTTAAAAAGCTTTAATAAAAATGAAAATTGAAATAAAAGTCCCCAGTCCGGGAGAATCAATCTCAGAAGTTCAACTGGCAAATTGGCTTGTTGAAGATGGTGCATATGTAGACAAAGATCAGGAAATTGCAGAAATAGATTCGGATAAAGCTACATTAAGCATTGCAGCTGAAGCAGCAGGAAGTATCAAACTAAAAGTTGAAACAGGTGAAACCGTTGAAGTGGGAGCCATTATTGCTATTATTGACAGCAGTGCCGAAGCTCCTGAAAATCTGACTCCTAAGCAGGAAAAAAAGAAAGATGAACCTGAAGAAGTAGCGGTAAAAAAAGAAGTGCCTGACGAAAAACCAGCCGGTGAAACTTCAAAATCTGGTACAGTGGGAAGTTTTGCACATATTTCGCCTTTGGCTCAGAAACTTATGAAAGAAAACCACCTGGATGAAAAACAGCTGATTGGGTTTTTTAAACAGCAACGCTTATCAAAAAAGGATGTCGAATTTTACTTGAACAATAAGGATCAACAAAGCGGTTCGATGAAAGAATCCGCAAAAACCCTGAGCCGAGATTTTGAAAAAACCAAAATGTCGACCCTTCGTTTGAAACTTGCCAAACGATTGGTAGCCGTTAAAAATGAAACGGCCATGCTTACCACCTTTAATGAAGTAAACATGGGCCCGGTAATCGATATCAGAAATCAATATAAAGATTTGTTTAAAGAAACCCACGGCGTGGGCCTGGGATTCATGTCATTTTTTACCAAAGCCGTAGCAGAGGCGCTCATTCTTTTTCCACAGATCAATGCCCAAATTGATGGAGACGAAATTGTACAATTTAAGTATGCCGATATAGGAATCGCCGTTAGTGCGCCTAAAGGTCTGGTAGTTCCTGTATTGAGAAATGCTGAAGGGATGAGCCTTGCAGAAATTGAGATGAACATCAAGGAATTGGCCATCAAAGCCAGGGATCATAAAATTACCCTCGACGATATGACGGGTGGAACCTTTACAATAACCAACGGGGGGGTATTCGGATCAATGCTTTCGACCCCGATCATCAATCCGCCCCAGAGTGCCATACTCGGCATGCACAACATCGTAGAGCGCCCGGTTGTTATCAATGGGAAAATAGAAATCAGGCCGATTATGTATGTGGCGCTTTCGTATGATCACCGCATTGTTGACGGTAAAGATTCTGTTAGTTTTTTGGTGAAAATTAAAGAACTGATTGAAGACCCGACGAAGATGCTGTTTGCCGGTAAAGATCCGATGAAGACTTTGCTGGGTTTATAAGTTTCGAAAAAAAATGAGAAAAAAATTTGATTTTTTGGTAATTGGTTCCGGAATTGCAGGCATGAGTTTTGCCCTGAAAGTGGCTGATCATGGCAAAGTTTGTGTAATTACCAAAGAAAAAGCAGAAGAAACCGCCACCAAATATGCACAGGGAGGAATTGCGGCGGTAATGTATTCGCCCGATACCTACGAAAAGCATATAAAAGATACCATGATTGCAGGCGATGAATTAAGCAATCCAGAAATTGTGCGCTTAACCATTACAGAATCTACCGAACGTGTGAAGGAATTAATAGAATGGGGCACCCATTTTGACCAAAAAGATTCTGGAAAATATGATCTGGCCAGAGAAGGCGGCCATTCCGAATATCGTGTACTGCATCATAAAGACAGTACCGGACAGGAAATTCAGCGGGCCCTGCTACATCAAATAAAGCTTCACCCTCACATAACTTTACTCGAAGATTATTTTACCATCGACCTTATCACCCAGCACCATTTGGGGATTGAACTTAATAAACAATCAAAAGACATCAAATGTTTTGGTGTTTATGCTTTAAATACAAAAACGAATAAAATTCATACCATATTGTCAAAACTTACCTTATTGGCAACAGGAGGACTGGGAAATACCTATAGTACAACCACGAATCCGAAATTAGCAACCGGAGATGGCATTGCCATGGTTTATCGGGCCAAGGGAATTATTGAAAATATGGAATTCATTCAGTTTCATCCCACCTCTTTATACAATCCCGGAGAAACACCTTCCTTTTTGATTACTGAAGCCATGCGTGGTTTTGGAGGTATATTAAAAACCCAAAAAGGAGTTAAGTTTATGAACAAATATGATGAACGGGGATCATTGGCACCCCGGGATATTGTGGCCAGGGCCATCGATTCGGAAATGAAACTAAGTGGCGACGATTATGTATTTTTGGATTGTACACATTTGGATAAAAATAAACTGATCGAGGAATTTCCAACCATCTATGCAAAATGTTTAAGCATCGGTATTGATATCACAAAAGAAATGATCCCGGTCGTTCCGGCGGCACATTATTCATGTGGTGGCATCAAAGTTGACGAATACGCCCGCACCTCAATTGTAAACTTATATGCTTCCGGCGAATGTGCCTCAACCGGGCTTCATGGTGCCAACAGACTTGCTTCTAACTCTTTGCTCGAAGCTGCTGTATTTTCGCATCGAGCAAGTATTGATGCCATCAAACAATTTAAAAACGTACCATATTGCGACACTATACATGATTGGGATTCGTAGGGAACGGTACTGCATGAGGAGATGGTGCTGATCACTAAAACTTACAGGGAGCTGCAATCCATTATGACGAACTATGTTGGTATCGTACGATCTGATTTAAGGCTAAACCGGGCCTTAACAAGGCTTTCAACCATTTATATTGAAACTGAAGAATTATATACAAAATCCATTCTAACCACCCAGATTTGTGAACTCAGAAATCTGATCAACGTCGCCTACCTGATCATCAAAATGGCGATGAAACGAAAAGAAAGCAGGGGACTTCACTACTCAATCGATTATCCAAAAACCATCCGGAAAAAGAATTAATCATTCATTATGGCACTTATCAAGGAAGTAAATGGCAATATACCTCAAATCGGCAAAGATAGTTTCATCGCTGATAATGCAACCATAGTCGGGGATGTTATAATCGGCGATCATTGCAGTATTTGGTTTAGTTCCGTTATCAGAGGAGATGTTCATTATATCCGAATCGGAAACCACGTGAACATCCAGGATGGAGCAATCATTCATTGCACCTATCAAAAGGCGCCTGTAAATATTGGAAATTACGTTTCCATTGCCCATGGGGCTATCATTCATGGTTGCACCATTCATGATCATGTTTTAATAGGAATGGGAGCCATCATAATGATGCAATCATTGAATCCAATTCAATTATTGCAGCCGGCGCAATCGTTTCAAAAAACACACATGTTCAATCGGGGAGCGTGTATGGAGGCGTTCCGGCCAAAATGATTAAAAAAACAGACCAGAAATTGGTAGAAGGAGAAATAGAACGAATTGCTAAAAGCTATTCACTTTATGCCAGTTGGTATAAATAAATTAATTCACTGAATACTGTCGGTCATGAAACAAAAAAACCCGAATCTTATGATCCGGGTTTTTATTTTTTTATAAACTTATTAAATTCCCAATTTAGCTTTAACAAGGGTCATGATATTATCACCTTTTTCGTAATAAATGATGGAACCTACACTCAGATCGAAGATATAGGTATAGCCTTGCTCTTTTGCAACTGCATTGATGGCATTTTTTGCCCGTGTAGTAAGAGGCGCAAATAGTTCAGCTTGTTTATTCTGGAAATCACTATCTGCTGATTGCTGAAATGCCTGAATTCTGGTTTCGAGATCTTGTAATTCTCTTTCTTTTGTTTGTTTGATTATTTGTGACATGGTGGCCACATTATTTTGATAATCCTGTATTTTACTTTGATATTCCTGGTACATCACCTGCATGGTTGTTTCCAATGAGCTTCGATATTCAGTCAGTCTAGCTTCTACAGTATCTTTACCCGGCATCATTTGCATTAATTCAGCAGAATTTATATATCCCAACTTAGCATTTGTTTGTGCAAATAAACCAGAGCAGCCAACCATTAACACCAAGCTTATAACAACTAATAATTTTTTCATTTTTTTAGATTAAAGTTCATAACCAGATTAATGGGCAAATTTATACAAATATCTTTAAAATTGTCAAATTTAATTTATTAATAAATCTTAAATTCTCCGTCAATCAAAATATCCTGTTTATCGTTTTCGATCTTCTCTTCTGATGGTTTGGATCACCGTACCCACCTCGTCCAAAATATCATCACTGATGTCCAGGTTCGGGTTTGAATACAGGATCGACATCCCGGCAGCCAGATCGAATACAAAATCATAATTTTTTTCGGCGGCTATTTTTTCAATGGCATTGAAAACTTTTTCCTGTATAGGTTGTACCAGTTCACTGCGTTTTTGATCCAACTCTCCGTCGGGTCCAAATTTTGTACGCTGCATATCCCTGATCTGTTGTTCCTTTGCAACAATCTCATCTTCTCGTTTTTGCTTTAATTCCTGCGGGAGCAGAACCGCTTCCTGCTGATAATTTTCATACAACCTGGAGACTTCAGCAAATTGGGCCTCGATTTCATCCTGCCAGCTTTGAGATAATTCATCAAGGTAATTTTGGGCATCATTGTACTCCGGGATATTGAAAAGAATATATTCTGTATCCACATAGGCATAACGTTGGGCAAAAGCCCCTGTCATCATGAATAAAACCATTAAAATGGTTAAGCTTAACTTTTTCATTTTTTTATCTCCTTTAATATTTGATTCGGTATTTTGTCAA
>CAYNTB010000026.1:0-5315 GCA_964399905.1 uncultured Bacteroidales bacterium
AGTACACCACCTGACGGAATGCTGGGTACAAAAGTCCCTTTAAGTATCAGGCCCAAATCGGGCCCGATGATAAAAGCGGTTGCGATAAATGAAACACTCATTACAATCACAAGGAAAATTAAGGCACGTTCGAGATACTTATAATTACCAAACATCATCAGTGAAAATGCAGCCAGTCCGATAATCGGGCCCCATACTTTGATAACATTTCCATTTTGTAAATGAATTCCGGTAAATTTTGTTATTTCTTCAAGGCCGAGGCTCGCACCTAAAATATTGCCAGTTTCGTAAGCGGCGTTCCCAATAAAAATTGCTGATAAAACCAGAATTACCGATAAAATTTTTGTAACCGGATTACTGAATTGTTTCCGAAGTGCATCACCTAAACCCAATCTTCCGATAATACCCAGTCGTGCAGACATTTCCTGTAAAATAATGGTTGCAATAACCGAAAATAACAATCCCCATAAAAGGGCATATCCAAAACCTGCACCTGAGAGTGTACAGGTGGTAATTGTGCCGGGACCTATAAAAGCGGCAGTTACTAAAATTCCGGGACCGATGGATTTAAATTTATTCAGAAATTTCATAGGCTGTTATTTTGTATAAAAATAAGGAATTCCGATCAATGATTTGTTGAAGTAAATGGTATTTCTGCTTAAAATATTATTGTAAAGGAAAAGATTAATTTAGCTTTATGTTTAAATGATGAATAAAATGACAAAATTTCACATTAATTTATTGGGCCTGCCGTATGACGAAAAATCATCTTTTCAGAAAGGGAGCAGAAAGGCACCGGATCAGATTCGGAAAATATTGCACAATGGATCTTCAAATTATATAACAGAATTAGGGGTCGATTTAGAGAATGATTTGGAAATCATTGATCATGGTGATTTAAAAATCAAGGATTATCATCAGATCTCCAATCAGATTGAATCAAAACTGGATCTAAGTTTGCCTTCTTTGTTTTTAGGTGGTGATCATTCGGTAAGCTTTCCTATCGTTCAAGCTTTGAGCCGCAAGTCAACAAAATTTGACATCCTGCATTTCGATGCCCATCCCGATTTATATGACGAATTTGAAGGTGATCGATTCTCACATGCATGTCCGTTTGCCAGAATTATGGAAAAGAAACTTGTAAAACGACTGGTATCGGTTGGAATAAGAACCTTGCCTTTACATCTAAAGAATCAGGCTGAAAAATATAATGTTGAAATTATCATGATGAAAGATGTCAGTAAGATAGAAAAGTTGGTGTTTGATGCTCCCATCTATATATCAGTTGATCTGGATGCTTTTGACCCTGCATTTGCCCCGGGTGTATCGCATCCCGAACCAGGTGGCTTTTCGTCCAGGCAATTTCTGAATTTTTTACATCAGATAAAGGTTCCTGTGGTGGGGGCTGATATTGTCGAACTGAACCCGGATCGGGATTGTTCAGAGATTACGGCAGTATTGGCAGCCAAGCTTTTAAAAGAATTGGCAGGACTTATGTTCTTAAATAATAAATAAAAGTTATTAAAAATTAGAGGAGCTATCTTATAAGTTATTGCAGTCGATATTTATCAATGATGTTTTGGAATTTATTCCGTTAAATGAGGATGTTGGCGAGGCTCCTTCGATGACGATGGAACTGATATTGGCCGATGAATTCAGGATAATCGAGGTGTTGTAGAATCGGATATCGCTTGGTAAATTACCTGAAAATGTTAATTGAAGCGTATTTCCGTTAAGTGACTGCTCAATAAGCAGGACATCTTTTAAGATGCAATAATCAAATATTTCTTCTTCAGAAGCCATCCAAATATTGTCAAGCCCATATTTGCCGTATTTGTCAGCTATTGCACTCATATAATTTGAAAAGGTGGAGAAGTCGTATCCCCAATCAGGATTGGTTACCGAATGACTGAAAGCCGAACCCCACATATGTGCTCCATTATTGCTTGCCCCGGCCAGTTCATCCACAAATCGAAGCATGTTGAATTGCAGGGTTGAGAAACTTCGCCCCATACGTATGTTTCTCTTGTTCCATGAGGTTGTGACATCAAAATATGGTTTTCCATATTCTGCATTCTGAATATAACATATGCGGTATCCTTTCTGAAATGCAAGCTCGGTAAAGAGGTCATTTCCGTCGGGATTAACAAATATGCGCGGTTCTATGCCTCCTTCAATTATTTCAGAAGTTTTTGATTTAATATAATTGTGAAAATCGACAACAGAAATCTGAGGGTCACGAATTGAACCCTCAATCAGTCCGTGGTTATATACGCCCCAATTATTGACATACATTTCAACAAGCTGAGACCAGCTTACATGAAAAACATTCGCATCGTCATCATTATGGATATCGTCAATTTGGTAATTGTCCGTTCCATTCACAGAACTGCTCATTTTAAATTTCACATCATTTCCGCATCCATCGGTATAAGATAAACCGTTATAGGTTATACCGTCGATAATTCCGCCATTTAAAAATTTAAAGGCATGAGTATAGATGTCGGCAACACCGTCGTCCAGATGAAATCCAAATCCGAAGTCCTTGTTGTATTTAAGGGCTGGTATATGGATATTAATATCAGATGGGATTTCAGAAAAGGTAATACGGATGCTGACTTGTGATAAATATGTTTTTTCAACCTTGATTAAATCTTCGGAAATCGGATTTTCGAATCTCTTTCCGCATGATGTAATTAAAATAAGTAAAATTAAAAATTTAAAGAAATTTTTAGGGGCAACTTGCATTTGAGTCAGTTATGAGTTATAATGCTGTGTGTTTATGATTTAAAACCCAAAGATAATAAAATTAGTATGTCAGTATGAACGTTAAATGATTGATCAGGCTTCTTATTATAAAAAATGATGGATGTTAAAAATATATAAATTCTCATGTGTTTAAACAGATTCGCTTGAATTGAGTATTTGTTTAACTATCTTAGTCATAGAAAAAAATGTTTGTTAATAAACAATTATCATAAAATGATGAAAAAAAGATATTTAATCCTTATTGCCTTATTCTGTAATTTCTTGCTCTATGTGCAGGCCCAGGATTCTGAATTTTCAGGAAAAACCATTGAATTTCCGTCATTGGATCATTTAATGATTACGGCCGATTTATATCTGATTGATAATGCCGAAGCACCTTTTATACTGCTTTTTCACCAGGCAGGATGGAGCAGGGGTGCATACCGTGAAATTGCCCCTGAATTAAATGCTTTGGGGTTTAACTGTATGGCGATTGACCAAAGATCGGGCAATGAATCAAATGCCGTGTTGAATGAAACTGCAAAGCGTGCCAGATCGGTCAACGGTTCTACAAATTATATTGATGCTTTTCCTGATTTACAAGCAGCCTTGAATTATATTGAGCTTGAGTTTAAGCCCGTAAAAGTGATTATATGGGGCAGTTCATATTCGGCTTCCCTGGCGTTTATTTTAGCGCAAAAGAATCCGCAATTGGTAGATGGAATCCTGGCATTTTCGCCGGGAGAATATTTTACCTTTGAGGGTAAAAGTATCGCTGATTATTCACGCGAAATTTCGATACCTGTTTTTATTACCTCCGCTCAATCTGAAAAATCAAATTGGGAACCAATTTATCAGAACCTGACTTCATCCCAAAAAATGAGTTATATCCCTGAATTTAAAGGATATCATGGATCAAGGGCCCTTTGGTCTTCTAATGAAGGCCATGAAAAGTATTGGGAACATGTAAAAAAATTCCTTGAACTCTTCAACTGATCATTGAGTCTATTCAAGTAGTGTTTTAAGAATACCGTCGTAACTTATGGGTTGTCGTGCTTCGCTTATTATTTTAAGGATGCCGTAACCCTGCGTTGAGATACTTAATGAAAGCTGGTACGATTCGGTTGTGTTGATCACCTGAAACTGGAATTCATGATACATTGTTTTCTCGTTAAAGGTTGACTGCATATTATAAATTATATCCTCCAGGTAAATTCCGCCTTTACCTCCACCATAGTCTGCCCTGTAGGCAGTGCCAAAATTAGGTAATGCACTGTAAACCGAACCGCCTTTAATTTTAATTTCATAATCGCTGGTTAATGAAATTGAAGGGCCCTCCATAGGTCTGGCGGTTCGAACCACAAATTCAATATTTTTAGATTCAATGATATTTTTAACGGCCAGTTCAATTTTTTCTCTTCTGGCAATTCTGTTTTCTTTACGGTTTTGTGTTGTATTTTCCTGGGAAAATATAACAATCGGCAACAATAGGAGTGCCGGTATAAAAAGTAGGCGTTTCATTGTAGTCAGTCTGTAATTTAATATTTAATTCAAAGTTACATTTAAAAAGAAAATCCAAATCCAATATTGAAAATAAATCCACCGGTTAACACAGAAGGTACCTCTTCGACCTGGGCTTCAAATGACCCATCTGGGAAATTAACTTCAATATCAACAGTATTTGGAAGTGGCGTAAATGAGAAACCAATTTCAGGCCTGAAATAAATTAAGCCTCCCCATTTGGCACCCAGTTTTAGGTTTAAGGTATTCATTCCAATTCCTGCAGTTGCAGTCCCTAAAAGGTTGGGGTCATCTTCCGATTCAAGATTATCGTAGGTTAAATCCAGGCTCATATTGGTATAACTAAGTGCCACATATGGGCCATGGCCTTCCCTGCGTAAATAATAATTCATTCCAATTTCAAAATAAGAATAATCCAGGACAATTTCTTCAACGCTCACAGAAACAGCAGAATAGTCAACCATTAATGATAATTTTTTATCTGCCAAGGGTGTTACGAATTCGAGGTTACCGGTAATGATATTGGGGAAACCTGCCTTTACACCAATTCTGAACGGTTTTTCCTGAGCATGGAGCGAACTAATGCTTATAATCAGTAAAATTATAATACTGATAACTTTAATTGCTGGTTTTTTCATGATTGATGATTTTTGGGATGTTTCCTTCAAAGATCGTAAATATCAGACCGAAATACAAATATTTATTTTACAGTTGTTGAATAAAACGAAAATAAAAAACCTTTAAAATTACTGTATTCAATGCCTTGAAAATAAATAACAAAGCGGGATAATGAATTTGTCCCAATTAATATATCTCTGCTTATCATTTCTGACTTATTCAAAAAATATACGGAATGTTATCAATAATTTAAATAATTTTACAATTCTATACGATGATTTGAAACTATACAACTTAAAATTTATACTATGATCAGAACAAGAACAAAATCAGCACTCAACATTATTCTTTTGGCACTCATTTCTTTTTTCTATGCTTGTGGTGGTTCTTCATCATCGGTTGAAACTTCGGTTTTAATGGATGGACCC
>CAYNTB010000026.1:5341-6673 GCA_964399905.1 uncultured Bacteroidales bacterium
GGCAGAAATAAAGGAAGTAATTCATACAAACGCATACAGTTATTTATTGGTCGAAGAAAATTCAAGTAAATCATGGATTGCGGCCACCAGACAGGAATTTGAGGTCGGGCAGACCATTTATTTTATAAGCGGCATGGCCATGGAAAATTTCCAGAGCAAAGAATTGGACCGCATATTTGAACTGGTCTATTTCGTTGACCAGATATCATTTGAACCACTGGATCTGATGGATCCATCATCCGCAGTTCCTCATGGAATGCTGCAAGCTTCTGAAAAGAAGGAAATCAAGCTTGAAAAAGCAGAAGGTGGAATTACCATCGGTGAATTGTATGCAGACGCTCAGAAATATGAAGGCCAGGAAGTAAAAATAAGGGGCGAAGTTGTTAAATTTAATGAAGCAATTATGGGCCGAAACTGGGTACATATCCAGGATGGTTCTGGCACTGAAAGTGCTTTTGATCTCGCTCTTACAACTCAGGATATGGTTGCTGTTGGAGATGTTGTGGTTTTCTCAGGAACGGTAAGTTTGAATAAAGATTTTGGTGCCGGTTATATTTATGAAGTAATCCTTGAAGAATCAAAACTCTTAAAAGATCTCTAAAACTTTATTTAGATTCATCTTCATTAAAATCCTGGATTAAACCTTCAGCAAGCCAATTTGCCAAAGCCTGACGGTTGTCAGCAATCAAAAATCTTTTTTGATTTTGTGAATGATTCATATTGCCCAGTTCAATAAATGTTGCTGTGGGATATGTATTTTGTAAAACATAGAGATTACGGGTGGTAACCGTCCCATCGTATCCGCGACCGGGTTGGTGTTGGTTGTATTTTTCTTTCAGCTTGTTTAGTAATATGTTTGACATTTTTTTGCCACTTTTGCTGCGACTGTCATAATAAAAATACACATCAAGGTTTTCATTCCTGCTTCTCGAGTCCATATGAATGATAATCACCCGCTGGAATTTATCACGATCGGCAAGGTATAATTTATTCACGGCATTGGTTCTTTGCCTGAGTCTTAGCATCTGATTTCTGGGGATGGTCTTATCCGGATAACATAATTCGTCCGAATCCTTGGGTAAAAACCGATCATCCCTGATGCCATCGTTAATATCCCTGGTTATCATATAAACCAAAGCACCATGCTGAATCAAATTTCGGGCCAGCCTCAGAGTGATGTCATAATTATACTCATCTTCGCATACAATTTGGTTTTCGATTGTTGATACAGCACCGGGATCAGGGCCGCCATGGCCGCTAATCAAATAATACGTTGCCCCTTTTAATTGTTGATCAAGTCATTAACTTTGCATATGTTTGACAGAGCGCGCA
>CAYNTB010000026.1:6683-11918 GCA_964399905.1 uncultured Bacteroidales bacterium
TTTAATTGTTGATCAAGTATTTCAACGGTTTCGTATGCTTTCCCAAATATCGCAAATGTACTCGCTCCGGATATTCCCGGTAAATAATATGTTTTACCGGCAATAAGTTCATCTTTCTTGTTTAATTGTGACTGATTGATCTTTTTAAATTCCTCCATGTATTTTACCGGATCCAGTCCGTTTCTTCTAAGGAGCGCCATAATTCCTTCGCCTTTTATGGCCGTGGTTGACTTATAAGTATTTTGGCTCATTGCATGAAAAACAAGTCCAAAAATCAGGAGTATTACAGTGATCGTAGTTTTTAATTTCTTCGGTACAATTCTCATAAGATATTTATCAGAAAATTTTAGGATATTTAGTTGGGTTGTAGTCGTGCATCATATTATACACCGCATCAAAAACGTCTTCGGCATTGGGGTTTGAAAAATAATCCCCGTCTGTGCTGTATGCGGCTCGATGATCTTTTGCTGTCAGCGTTTTAGGTTCTGCATCCAGCAGATAAAATCCTTGTTGAACCTCCATAACCTGTTGCATCATAAAGGCCGTTGCACCACCCGGTACATCTTCATCGAAAAAGAGAACCTTATTGGTTTTTTGAAGTGATTTTTTAATCAGCTGATCGGTGTCGAATGGCAATAAGGATTGTACATCTATTAATTCAACATCAATATCAAATTCTTTCAGTTGGTCGACCGCATCCTGGGCAATTCTAACGCAGGATCCATATGTGACAAGGCTAATATCTTTTCCTTCCCTTAAAATCTCGGCTTTCCCCGGAATAAGCCTGAATTCTCCAAAATTTTCCGGTTTGGGTTCTCTGATCCGGTATGCATTTAATGGTTCAATAATCAGTGCAGGATCATCAGATAGCATCATCGTATTGTAAAATCCTGCAGCCTGGGTCATATTTCTTGGAACGAGTACATGCATGCCCCGTAATGAGTTGATCACCATACTTAAAGGTGATCCTGAATGCCAGATGCCTTCCAGACGATGGCCCCTTGTTCTGATAATAAGCGGTGCTTTTTGTGTTCCACGGCTTCGATATCGTAGCGTGGCCAGATCGTCACTTAACAATTCCAGTCCATACAATAAATAATCAAAATACTGAATTTCTGCAATTGGCCTTAATCCGCGCATAGCCAGCCCAATACCCTGTCCGACGATGGTTGCTTCCCGGATGCCTGTATCAGCTATTCTTAATTCACCGTATTTATTTTGTAATCCTTCGAGGGACTGGTTCACACCCCCGATTTTGCCAACATCTTCACCAAAAATCATGGCTTCCGGATAGTTCTTAAAGATTTGGTCAAAATTGGCTTGCAAGATCTCCCTGCCCGGCACAAGTTCTGCTTTATCGGGATAAGTGGCTTTGACTTCTTTTATCTTGGAAATAGAAAATTCGGTTTCACTATAAAGGTGAGAACTGTAGCGTTCTTTGCTGGCTTCCATTTCCTTATTCAGCCAATTGGTAACATTTGTTTTAAGGGAATTTTGGGGATTGCTGCAAGCGTTACAAATAAGCCGAAGTATCTTTTTTCCCGACGACATGATGTCCTTATAGATGGGTTCTCCAATCTTCGAAAGATCAAGCTTGATTTGTTCTATTTTATCAGTTTTGGCGCAGTTGCATGTGGTTACATCAACCATTTTCAGAAATTCCTTTTGCTTCTTTTTTATTGGGTCCTGGAAATGATGCCATGCATTTTTTTTCGCTTCTTTTGCCCTGTTGGCAGCTTCTTTCTCGATTTTAACCAATTCTTCTTCTGTGGCTATTCCATCTGCGATGAGCCAGTTTCGCATAATCAGGATTCCATCCTTTTCCTTCTCATCAGCGAGTTGTTCAGTCGTTTTATAGCGTTCGTGGGAACCTGAAGTTGAATGCCCCTGAGGCTGTGTGGCATCGGTTATATGGAAAAGAACCGGAATGTGATTTTTTCGGCATTGTTCGATGCCTTCACGATAGGTATTGATTAAATTTGGATAATCCCAGGCTTTAGCTTTATAAATGAGGAACCCATTTCCCTGTTCATTTTTTTCAAAGCCCTGTAAAATTGCAGAAATATTCTGTTTCGTCGTTTGGTATTTGCCAGGTACCGAAATTCCCCAGCCATCATCCCATACTGATATTGCCAAAGGCACTTGTAATACGCCAGCGGCATTTATGGTTTCAAAAAAGTGACCTTCAGAAGTACTTGCATCCCCAATGGTGCCAAATGCAACTTCATTGCCATTTTTCGAAAAATTTGTAAATGTTTTTAATTCTGGATTATTCCTGAATACCTGGGAAGCCTGCGCCAGGCCAAGAAGGCGGGGCATCTGGCTGGCCGTAGGTGAACTATCTGTTGCGGAATTTTTTTGTTCAGAAAGAATGAGCCAGTTCCCCTTTTTATCAATGGTTGGCCTTGAAAAATGATTATTCATCAATCGCCCACCCGTTCCCGGATTAAATTCCTGATCCGTATCACCGTATAATTGTGCAAAAAATTCTTCAAGACTCATCATGCCCGTGGCAAACATAAAGGTCTGGTCCCGATAATATCCCGATCGCCAGTCGCCCGGCTGAAATACTCTTGCCATTGCCAGTTGTGGAATCTCTTTCCCATCCCCGAAAATTCCAAATTTGGCTTTACCTGTTAAAACCTCACGTCGCCCGAGGATACTCACCTGCCTGCTTTCATTGGCCAAACGAAAATCATTCAGAATTTCTTCCTTGCTTATCGTTTTCAATATTCGTTTGCCTTCTGTAATTTTCGTCATTTGCTTAATTTCATTGGGAAATTAGCAAAATTAATTAAAATCGTTTTAAATAAAAAATTCAAATACCTAACAATTTATCAACAATCATTGACTTAAGTAGGTGATATTCATTAATTTTCAGAAGTATTAATTTGTTGTTCAAATGAAAAAGCAAAAAGTAGCTGCAGTGACCGGTGCTTATGGTGCCATTGGATTTGCAATAGCCAGAAAATTAGCGTTTTTAGGCTATGAAGTCATACTTTTGGGCCGGAACGAAAGACGACTTGAAGAAGCAGTTAGTACCATCCAGGCCTTAAATGATGATGCAAATGTGTGGTATGAAGTTGTTGATTTATCCCTTCTCTCTTCAATAAAAGAACTTTACAATCGCTGGGAAGGCCCGTTGGATGTTTTGGTAAATAATGCTGCGGCAACTCCGCGCGAAAAACGAATGACTTCTGAAGGACTTGAAATGCAATTTGCAACCAATGTAATGGGATATTTTTGGATGATGCATTTCTTCAATGATTTTATGCTTGATTCGATGGATGCAAGGATTGTGAATGTTGCCAGTTATTGGTCGGGCGGATTGGATATCAAAGATTTACAATTTGAAAAAAGGGTTTATCAGAATGATTCAGCTTACCGTCAATCGAAACAGGCAGATCGGATGCTTACTGTTGCTTTTGCTGAAAAATTGGCCGACAGCGGCATCACCGTAAATGCCTGCCATCCCGGAGATGTTAACTCAAAACTGAGTAATAACCTGGGATTTGGCGGCCACGAGTCGCCTGAATCAGGGGCAGCCACCCCGGTCTGGCTCGCAACAAACCCTGACCTAAATAATTATACCGGAAAATATTTTGAAAATAAAAAACGAAGCGATTGTCCATTTGCCAAAAATAAAGTAGCGATAGAAGAACTCTACCGCTACTGTCGTCAATTTACTTAAGAAAACGCAGAATTAAGAAATGAACGAGATTTTTAAATGATTATTGATAATTGATTAATAATTATTGCTTCGGATGAAAATTTAATTGATGTAGCACGGTTGTTTTTTTAGTTTGAAAATGTATTGATTACCAGACCTAAATAGTTACCAAAAATGGCACTCATCTTGGAAAAGGCAGATTTTGAAATTTCTTTGGGTTCCTCAAGCTTTTCTTTCTCAATGTTTTTATTGTATTTTTCCAGGCCGTCTTCTGTCATGATGTAATCACGATCAGACCAGCTATAATAATAATAGCCCGAGTTCCATCTCAAAATACGGTGCATGTTTTTGTCCATGCGAATAATGGTTCCAACAGGAACCCTAAGCTCCAATCTGATTTGCTGGTCGGCCCAGATGTCTTTTTTGGGAATTTTGTAAAATTCATTAAAAACAAAGTGGTTTTGATTTTGAATAAATTGATACTCAATTTTTTCAGCTCTTTCTTTGGCATCGAAACCTGATTTGCCCCTTGCTGTTGAATACCTGATCAGTGAAATATTTTCGCTGCAGTCCTCTGTAACCGGTATTGGCATTTTCATGGTTGACCTGGCCATATTTACCAGTTTAGACTGTTGGTACAGAAAATTCTTACAAAAAATCCCGAAAAAAACGTAAGTTCTTATACCGCAGAAGTTTGTAAATAAAAAGCGACAGGCCGATTTGCCTGCCGCATGAGGTCGAATTGATCGAATCTGGCAAAATTATTTTCGAGGAGGAACATGCAGGCTGATACCGTAGGCATCTTCCCATGCTTCCTTAAGTACCTCAGATACAGTCGGGTGTGCAAAACATACATCCGTAATATTTTCTGTCGAACCGATAAGTGCACGGGCTGAAGCAAGCATTTCCGTTACAGTTGCTCCGACCATTGTTACGCCGACGATCTTATCAGTTGCCTTGTCGCGGATTACCCGGATCTGGCCGGTGCCTTCATTGTGGGCAAGGCTCCTGCCGTTGGATCTGAAGTTGGCCTTACCGACGTATACATCCAGTCCCAGCTGTTTGCATTTCTTTTCATTCTTGCCGATGGATGCTACTTCCGGGAATGTGTAAACAGCCTTTGGGATCATATCGTAGTCGCTCATCTTTTCATCTTCACCGGCAACGTTAGCGGCTGCTATCTCTGCTTCGGAAAATGCCCCGTGTGCAAGGTAGGTTGTTCCAACTGCGTCGCCGATAGCATAAACACCTGCAACGTTTGTCTCCATCTTTTCGTTTACTTTAATGATGTTTCCGTTCATTTCCAGGCCGAGAGATTCGACCGTTTCCTTATCACATACTGCCCTTCTTCCTACAGCTACAAGTACCTTTTCGGCTTCGATCGTTTCACCGCTTTCAAGGTTTACTTTTGCACTGCTGCCCACGACATCCACAGATGAAACTTTTTTACTAACCAGCGAGTTGATTCCGAGTTTTTTCAGTTCCTTCTGTATGAGAGCCCCAATCCATGGATCCTCGTTTGGAAGCAGCTGGTCCAGTGCTTCGACGATGGTCACCTTGCAGCC
>CAYNTB010000026.1:11995-12219 GCA_964399905.1 uncultured Bacteroidales bacterium
CAGGTTCAGATCCGGTGGCCAGTATGATCTTGCCGCATTGGATCTCTTCGGTTCCTTTGTCATTTTTGACCATTACCGAATTAGCGGATTTTGCTATGCCGATGCCGGTATAGATCTTTATTTTGTTGCTCTGCACCAGGCCGGTAACACCCTTGCGGAATCCCATAACGATAGCGTCTTTGCGTGCCATCATCTTTGTCCAGTTCGGCCTTACTGTACCGTCA
>CAYNTB010000027.1:0-12078 GCA_964399905.1 uncultured Bacteroidales bacterium
GGGTGTTAACACAAAATTTAAGTCAGCTTGTTCCTCAAGTAATTCTTTACAGGCTGTTCCCTGACCCAAAATAATGTCCATATTATTTGAAGGATGCAAAAAAGTGGCACCTTCTTTAAGCTCTATTTCTTTTGCGGCTTCCTCCCTCGCTTTCAGTGTAGGTTCACATTCGATAATTTGAACACCATACGAAAGAACCGCATCTTTTTTTACCTGAGCCGCGTTTTTGGGCATAATGATAAATGCTTTAACGCCAAGGTTCTTGGCCGCCAGTGAAACTGCCTGCGAAAAATTGCCCGAGGAGTGAGTTACAACACCTTTTTGTTTTTGCTCATCAGATAATTGCATAATTGCATTTACAGCTCCCCGCATTTTAAAAGCACCCATTTTCTGAAAGTTTTCACATTTAAAGAAAAGATCGGCTCCAATAATTGAGTTAATATATTGAGAGTTAAGGATGGGTGTGTTATGGATAAAGGGTTTAATCCTTTGATGTGTGCGAATTATATCTTCTTTTAACATAATGTCATTTGTTTAAATAAGCTGTCATTTCAATTTCAATCAGACAGCCAAAATGTAATTCTCTAGTAGGAATGATGCATCTGACAGGTTTATGTTTCCCGAAGAAATTACTATATCTGTCATTTACTTTGTCCCAGAGTTCAATGTCAGGGATGTAAATGCGTACCTGTAAAACATGATCTTTGGTGCTATCGGCACACAACAAGAGCTTTTCCGCATTTTTAAGGGCTAAGTCAGCTTGTTCCTCAATTGTTTCCGGTATTGCCCTGCTAACCGGGTCAATTGGAAGTTGTCCGGATAAATACAAAATCCCATTGTGCTCAATACACTGTGAATAGTGCCCATTACTTTCCTGTATATTATTTCCACTGATAATTCTCATATTAATAAAATTTACCTGTTTTTAAATTTCTTTGAATGCTTAAAGCTGGTTTAACAATGCCGTGCATCGCAATATAAACACCTTGTTCCAAAATGTTGGCTGCTGCCATCGCACTGCCTAAATTTATTGAAGCCTCTGAGTTGCTGAACCTTTCCGGAAGCATTGAGCCCGTTATTATAATTAGTTTGTTTTTTATCCGGGCACTGAGAAAAGAATCAGTTCCGTGGGTAATTATAAACTTATCTCCATCATACTTATCGATAAAATCAGCCAGGTTGGATCTGTCTTGATTTGTAATCTCCAGACTGTCTTTTTGGCAAAATTTAATGATCTCGTATTCGAAAGATGGATTCAGTTTTTCGAGTATGCGTTTAGAAGCAGGTTCGCCAAATTCAAATGCCCATCCTCTTGTTGTATGAGGATAATCCTTGTCAATAGTGCCTCCCGTTTGAATGAATATCAACTTCATGATGCAATATTTAATTTATCTTTATGTAAAGATATATGCAAATGTATAAAAATATCTTTACATAAAGATAATTATTTGTAGTTTTGTCAAATAAATATTATTTAAAACCTATGAAAGAGAATTATGATGTTATTGATATGTTAGTGGTGGAGTGGAAAAAGGAAAGACCGGAACTGGATGCAGAAGCCATGCATGTCGTAGGCCGCATATTAAAATTAGGTAAGATTCTTGAAAGAAGAGCAAGTAAAGTTCTCCGGGAATGTGACCTTCAGTATACAGAATTGGATGTTTTGGCAACCATCAGACGTTCGGGGAGCCCTTATGAATTGGCACCAAAACAATTGATGAAATCCGTTTTAATAACATCAGGTGCAATGACGGCTTTACTCGAGAGGCTTTCGAAGCTTGATTTAATTTATAGGGCACCGGATAAAAAAGATGGACGTATCAGGCTGGTTGGATTAACCCAGAAAGGCAAGGATAAAATTGACAAGGCCATAAAAATAAGATTTAATGAAGCCAAATCAGCAGTTAAGATTTTTGATCAGGCTGATCATGAAACACTCTCGTTATTGCTTAAAAAAATGTTAAAATCTTTAGAACAGGCATAATATACGTTTGTACCTTATCATTAAACCATTTAGGTGGTTTCATCGGGCAAAGGGTATAAGAAATGAATTGGGTAAAAATCGCAAGGGATGAATACTTTCAAACTTTGTTGCCTTAATCATATTTATAGAAGTATTTCACGATCTAATTTTTTGAGAATCTTATTCGCGCTTGATCTAAACCCGGGCGAGCCTTCTTCATAATGAAACTCAATCATCGCTTTAAGCTCATCTTTAAATTCAGGAATTGTATTCGATATGTTGTATAAAATCTGCATTGCAAGCGCACGATGTGCAATTTCCGATGAAGCGGACCCCAGCAGATTAAAGCAGAATTCAAGCAATTTCCCAAATCGTTTTTCATCTAGTAATTTAAAATCCTTGATAAATAAATGAAGAATGTTACGAATGGTTGAATTGTTTTTGCTAACAATTAAATGATCGAGAATTTGGGTAAGATGGGGTAAAATCAGCTTCGGTTTTTGGTTGTAGCAGAGCAACACCACCCGTGAAGCCCGCATGCCCAATTTATGGTTGGTTGAGAATGTAGATTGTAAGAGTTGATCCAAATTTTCGGGATGCTCCAAAATAAATAACATAGCCCTGTCGGCAGTAATTCTCAAACTATCAGGTAATAGAGCTTCAATATCCATGAATTGCGATACCCAAAATGATTGTTTACTCTTTAATATACACACAAAAAATGGCCAGAAAATAGCAAATCAAAGCATCCGATCCATAGAGCCAGATGGGAATGAAATTTAGATAACCGGAAATCAGCATAATTGTACCTGCAACGAATA
Organism: uncultured Bacteroidales bacterium; assembly: GCA_964399905.1. Taxonomy (GTDB): domain Bacteria; phylum Bacteroidota; class Bacteroidia; order Bacteroidales. The sequence continues at coordinate 2,785 of CAYNTB010000027.1, forward strand.
AGCCCAGTGCATAAGGTTTGAATATGGATCGAAATCTGACCATATCTTTAGAAACACCCCAAAATACAATGCCATGAAAAAGAATGAAACTTCCGGTTGCTTTAAAAAAGTAAAGCATGATGGCATCCGTCATCCAGAGGTCCTGATTTCTTAAATAGGCAAATGTAGATTCGTTGGCCAGTATTCTAAGAACACCAATTATTATTAGAACCACTGAGATTAATTGCAGGACAAATTTTTTTCCAACCATGATTTGTTTTTTTATCAAATAATAAAATGTATCATCCACTTTGGAATACAAAAATGGAAATGCTTATTTTCTGGTTAAAGTTAATAAATTATTAATTGGATTTAATAGATGCTCCAATACGGCTTTATTGTGTTATTTAATCATGCTGCCTTCAAGCTAGATTCGCCATAAATAGGACATTTTAACAAAAAATCCACGGTTGAATTCAAAAAATCTCTGACTTTCGTTATAACGTTGGTTTACATCATCCCATTCTTGTTTTTCATAAACAGAACCATAGCCAACATGAATAACCGTTCCGGGAATATAGGTGAAGGAGGCCAGGAAATCTGTAAACAGTTCTTTTCGATAGCTGTTATATTCGCTGATTCCCCTGAAAAGCAAATATTTATTTAATTGATAAGTGAGCTTGAACCTGGTAATTGAATACTCATAAAGTTTTGTGTTGCTCAGATCACTTGTAAAATCAGCATATTCGAGCGAAAGATCTGCTGCGATTTTCTCAGATGGCTGATAGGTGATCCCTCCGCTGAGGCGATATGTTTTACCGGCTTGCGGATCACGGTAATAGATGGCATTGTTCCATCTGGATACAAAGCCGAAAGCAAGTTTTTTGTTGATCTGGCTTTGGAGCAATGTGTGGAACCCATTTGTTTTATAGCGTTCGCCCAGATAAACTTCCGTGGTGAGATAATATTTGGCAATGAACTCTGTTTGGCCTCCCAACGAAATATTTACGGATGCATAATTAAAGGTTTCCCACATATTGTAAAATTTGTCATTGACCATTCCCAGAAATAATTCGGGTTTTATTTTTCTTATTTTGGTTGATTCAGGATAATATTGAGGTGCGATATAGGCGGTATAAATTTGTAATCCGGTTCGACGTATGTGGCCCATGTCTGCAATAAAATCTTTGCTCACATCTTTAAACGTAAATACATAGCTAAGATCCCTTGTAACACTTGCATACCTCATGCCCAACGCATGGCCTTCATATTGATTGTTATCTTCCTTTCGCTTTGTACTGGAATATAAAGCATGATATACAAGTGTGCTCGACTTGTTGATGCGGGCATTCCCGTCCACCCCTCCCAGTCGGTTATAGGTGCCGTCGATCTCACGACTCGTATATATTCCTCCTAAATAACTGTCTTCATTAAATGATCGTTTATAACGCAAAACCGGAACATGTGCGAACTTATCAACCGAATTAACATCGAGCTTATCTTTAACATACATCAAAGAAATATCGTTCTTATTTCCAAGTTTTCCACCCAGTTTAAATCCAAATTCAGGATTGACAATGGTTCGCGTATTAACAACCGAATAAACCGGATCCACTGACGAAGACCTTATGGAACCGATATTATACATTTCGCTGCCTTCCAGAAAAAATGGTCTTTTTTCGGCAAAAAACAGATTGCTCCGTAAGTTAACATCTATCTGGCCCGCATCTGCTTCAATCTGGCTAAAATCGGGATGGTAAGTGGCATCAAGTATGAGATTGGAGGTAATGCCATATTTTACGGTTAAACTTCCGGCAGCTTCTTTTGTGTCATTTGAAAAATCCCCGTTTTTACGACTGTATTGTTGATTATAGGTGAAAGCCGGCAGGATTTCTGCGAATGATTGCTCTTTGATATTTTCGTATCGGATGGGCATAAGTTGTGTTAAAATCGATTGACCCTGGTCAGGGTTTAGTGCCGGATAGGATCCCTGTTCTGATCTTCGATTGATTTTGCGCTCAAAAAACAGAGCCATTTCAACCATTTTGCCACTGTTATATCGTATGCTTTTGAAAGGTATCTGAATCTCGACGGTATATCCCTCCTCATCTATTTGTCCGGAGCTGTACCAAACAAAGTCGCTGCTTGCATCTTCAACATTATTTGAGAAGCGGCTGTCCATCTGAATCCCAAATGGATTTACATAAAAAGCAGTCAGTGATTGATGATCATTATAAGTATCCAGGTTGATACAGATCCAGTCATCTGCACCTATATTGTCGCGGTTAGTGATGGTGGCCTTAATTTTATCCGGTTCCCGGTCGAAACAACGATAAGCAAAATAAAGATTATGATGGTCGTAAGCCATATAAACAACTGTTTCTTCCGACATGTCTTTGCCAAAATCAGGAATAAAGGTTTTAAAGTTACTTACTGTTGGAGCCTCCATCCAGATGGAATCGTTCAAAATTCCGTCGATTAGCGGAGCCTGCTTAGTAAATTTAGGATAGAGTGCTTCTGTTTCGACTTGTGAATAAGAATTTGAAGAAATTAACAGAAGGATAAAAAAAATAGATAAAAATCGTTTCATAAATCAGGTTTTGCATTAGGTTAATAAAACATGCAATTTCCTGTAAGCTAAGTCGAGGGTGCGATGACTATTATATTGAAGCTGCAAATATATTAGAAATTTAATTATGGCAAAAATTTATTTTAGAATAGCATAGATCATCTCGTTCATAATTTTCCCACCTTTAATTACGGCTTTATAATGAGTAGCTTCCAGGCTAAATCCTGCTTTTAATAATACACGTGCAGATGCTGAATTGTTTTCGAAAATACCTGCATAAATGCGGATAATATTTGAATTGGCAAAAGTGTGTTTTACCATATTTGTAACGGCTTCTGTCATGATTCCCTTTCCCCAGTGAGCTTCGCTGAGCCAGTAGCCAATCTCTGCCGAAAGTCTGTAAACGTCTGTTTTATAGATAATGCCTATTCCTCCCACAGCCTCCTTGTCAACTTCAATGGCCATCAATAAGTTTTTATCAATCAGGGCAGACTTTAGCCAGTTATGAGCATTGGTAATCGTATATGGATACGGAAATCCATCTCTTAAATTGGTAGCAATCTTTTTATTATTGGCATGTTTTGCAAGCGATTCGGCATCGGTTGCCTGCCAAGGTCTGAGCTTGCATTTTTCCAGATGAAATTCCATTTTATTTGTAAAAATAATATAATTTTTTTATTCTGTAATTTCCAATGTATTTGGGAAAGAGAACCAACGATGATGCTGAGATTAGAATCCTGATTCACCGAAAATAAAACAATATTATCTGAGTTTCAATTGCTGACCGGGGTAAATATAATCACCGTTGGCCAGTTTGTTTTTCCGAAGCAAAACTTTGAGCTGAATTCCGTAAAGCTGTGAAATAGAATAAGGAGATTCTTTCGGCTTGACGGTATGGTAATCTTGACTGGCCTTTCTTTTTTTCTTTTCGATATAAAGCATCTGGCCTTCACGCAATGTGTCATGCTTGTTTAATTCATTGTACTTATAAACCTGCCAGGTATAGATATTAAGTTCTTTGGCAAGACCGGCAAAATTGTCGCCCGATCGGGCAAAAATGAACTTTACGCCGTTATTAGTATAGAGTGGTCGATCATAACCGGTCAGGTTGACTGGTTCAAAATCGTTATCAGACTTTGATGAGGTTTGATTATCAACAGATACATAATCCTGGTCAATATTTGCCAAGAGTGCCGGATTATCGAACTTCTGAAGATTATTATCTTCGATAATTCGGATTAATAAAGTTGAGTATTTATTATTGGTGGCATAGCCTGCCTTTTGCAGTCCGACCGCCCAGCCTTTATAATCAGTCATTGATAGCTGAAACAGTGGAGCATAGTGTTTTCGGTAGGCTAAAAATTCAGAGTGATCGCGATAAGAATCTGCAACAGAATTATATTTTCTAAAGCATTCTCTTCTGCTGTCATCATCCCACTTTATCGTTTTTCCATCCCAACCTTCATGGCATTTGATGCCAAAATGGTTTTTACCTTTTATTGCCAGCCTGCTATTTCCATTGCCCGATTCTAAAATCCCCTGTGCCAGGATTATGCTGGCCGGAATTTTGAATTTTTCCATTTCTTTAATGGCTAAGGCATTGTATTTTTTGATATAATCAGATGTGTTTAAGTTCTGGCTGTAGGAAGCCCCGTAAATAAAAATCAGAATAACAAGGGTCAATATGTATTTAAGATTACTCATCATAAGCAAAGACACTCGTTGAATTTTGTTAAAACTAGTTGTACCGAGTCAAAAATTAAACAAATCAACAAAATTTGTACATATCCTCAACGAAATGTTACAAAAAATGTTACTTCAACACTCAATAATAAATCTGTAAATAAGTTCACCACGCTGCTAAATATTTAGCATATTTGTTTTGTTAATTCTTTTTTTTGATAAAAGGTAACCTCAAAATGTTCAAATTATCTGTTTCACCTATAGAATGATGGAGTTAATCTTAAAATATTTCGATGGACTAAATGCTAAGCAATTATCGCAATTAGATGCCTTACAGCCGCTATATAATTCATGGAATGAGCGTATAAACGTTATCTCCAGAAAAGATATTCTGCATTTATACGAACGGCATATTTTGCATTCCCTGGCGATAGCAAAAATTATTCAATTTAAACCGGGAACAAGAATACTTGATGTTGGAACAGGTGGTGGCTTTCCCGGAATACCGCTTGCCATCTTGTTCCCCGAAGTGCAATTTGATCTAATTGATTCGATCGGGAAAAAGATCAAGGTTGTTCAGGAAATATCAAAAAGTATTGGCCTGCATAACATTGCTTCCAAACATCAAAGGGTTCAGGAGGTTAAAAATTCCTATGATTTTATTGTCAGCAGAGCCGTAACCCAATTGCCTGATTTTACAGAAATAGTGAAAGGGAAAATACAGGCAAGAAGTATTAACGAACTTCAAAACGGAATTTTATATCTTAAAGGCGGGGTATTTGATGAAGAGTTGGCGATGATAAAGAATGATTACCGGATTTACCATTTATCAGAATTTTTTAACGAAAATTTTTTTGAAAGCAAAAAACTTGTTCATATCTATTCATAAAATATAATGAATTGGTTTTAATAATAATAAGCGATTTATTTCAGGCATTTGGGTGTTAAATCATTATCAGGTCTAAGATTATTTTCTATATTAGCCCCAAAAAATTGCAAAAACTCTAATCATTAATTATGGAAACAATTAAAAAAACATTGAAAGATTCCGCTGCCATGCGGTGGCTGGTATTGATCCTGATCAGTGGATTAACATTTGGAACCTATTGGTTTCAGGATTTCTTTTCAGGAATAAAACCTCTTATGATTACCGAAATGGGGATTACCAGCAGCCAGTTTGGTACGCTGATTCAGTGGACTACCTGGGCGAACGTTTTTGGGATGATCATAATTGGAGGGATCATTCTCGATAAATGGGGAATTCGAAGAACAGGGGTTGTTTTTGGCCTGTTGGCAGTTGTTGGTGCGGCTTTAACCGCCTTCGGTGCTGCCGGTAGTTTCTCCGACAATCTGGATACACAATTATGGATCATGATGATAGGTCGATTATTATTCGGCTCGGGTCTGGAAATTGTTTGTGTAATTGCCATGAGAACCATTGTGAAATGGTTTAAGGGATATGAACTTGCATTGGCTATGGCCATTAATATGGGATTCGGACGACTAGGCTCCACCCTGGGTCAGGCACTCTCAATTGATATTGGTGGCGGAGTGGTTTCACCGGCAGTGAATTTTGCTGCTACTCTGATTGCCATCGGACTATTATTGTTCTTAATTTATTTAATATTCGATATTAAACTGGATAGGCAAACCAAAGGCGAGAACGATGTTGAAGAGGAACCTTTCAAATTCTCAGACTTGATTAAACTGGTCACCAATCGCTCTTTCATCTTTATTGCTTTACTATGCGTTACATTTTACTCTGCTGTATTCCCATTCATGCAATATGCACCTGATTTGTTGATCAACAAGTTTAGCTTCACATATAACCTTCCTGCCGAAGCCTCTGTGGCAATCATGGGTAGCGAAGCTTTGGGAAATCTGGCCGTATATTTGGGACTGTTTATTTTTGCACTCGCAATTACTTTGGTGCCGACAAAATTTAAATCCAAGCAAGGAAAAACTTTAGCAACGATTATTGTACTGGTGTTTTTTGCCGCATTTATTTATTCATTGTCAGATGTATTCTCTTTATGGTTAAAGAACGGACCGAAAACAGCAAGTCTTATTCCGTTGGGATCAATTTTGTTTACCCCTATTTTTGGAAAACTTGTTGATTCAAAAGGAAAAGCTGCTTCACTAATGATTTTGGGAGCAATACTGTTAATTTTTGCACACCTGTCCTTATCAATATTTGATAATATTATTTTGGGATATTTGGGCCTGTTGTCATTAGGAATTGCATTTTCATTGGTTCCTGCTGCCATGTGGCCGTCTGTTGCAAAAATTGTTGCAGAAAACAGGTTGGGAACAGCCTATGCTGCCATGTTCACTATTCAAAACTGGGGGCTTAATTTATTTTTTAAAGGCATAGGTTGGGTTCTGGATAAATCCAATCCTGATATCGTAGCTGCGATTGAATCATCAAGACAAAATCTGGAGGCTCAAGGGCTTTCAAAAATTGAGATCAGTGAACGATTGCAGGAGATGCAACAAGTTACGCATGAAATCCCTGCATTCAACTACACCACACCAATCCTGATGTTGGTTGGATTGGGTGTATTGGCTATATTCCTGGCATTCATGCTTCGCAAGGCTGATCACAAACAAGGATATGGGCTCGAACTGCCTTCAGGTGCAGTGGCTCCCAAAGATCAGAAATAATATTCGAATGAAAGGTGCCTTAGGCACCTTTTGTTTTTTAGATGGTTTATATGAACCATCGCTCAAAATATGTACTTTTACAAAAATGTTTTATAAAAATTTGGAGGAAAAAAAATGAGTAATGTTTATGAAGGTTTAAAACCTGCAGCCCTATGGAAAAATTTTGCTGCGATGAATCAAATACCAAGACCATCAAAACATGAGGAAAAAATCAGTGCATTCGCCAAAAAATTTGGTGAAGATCTGGGTTTGGAAACCATCATGGATGAAATAGGCAATGTAATTGTCAGAAAACCTGCTACTCCCGGCATGGAAAACCGCCAGGGAATTATATTGCAGGGTCACCTGGATATGGTGCCACAAAAAAACAGTGACACAAAACATGATTTTCTTACCGATCCGATTCAACCTTATATCGAAGAAGGATGGGTAAAAGCAAAAGGTACCACACTCGGTGCTGATAATGCCATAGGGGTAGCGGCTGCAATGGCTGTGCTCGAAGCCAAGGATCTCGTTCATGGGCCTATAGAGGTGTTGATGACTATTGATGAAGAAACAGGCATGACAGGAGCCAATGGATTGAAACCAGGTATTTTAAAAGGAGATATATTAATGAACCTCGATTCGGAAGATGAGGGAGAATTATACATCGGTTGTGCTGGTGGTGTTAATACAAATGTAAAATTTACCTATACAAAGGAAAGTATTCCTGCTGGAATGACTGCTTTCAAGATCAGTGTGACCGGATTAAGAGGAGGTCATTCGGGATTGGATATTAATTTGGGAAGGGGAAATGCCAACCTGATTATAAATAAACTGATGTTGGAGGCTGCTGCGAAACATGGTTTAAGACTTGCCAGTATTGATGCAGGAAGTTTACGTAATGCGATCCCACGAGAGGCTTTTGCCGAAGTTGTGGTTCCGGAAGCCCAGGCAGCCGGATTTAAATCATTGGTAACAGCATATTTTGAATTAACCAGAAAATCGTTCAGCCAAACAGATGCAGGACTGAAAATTGTGGTTGAGGCAACAAAAATGCCCGAATCCTTAATTGATTTAAGCACGCAAACCAATTTATTTGAGGCTGTAAATACATGTCCGAACGGTGTTTATGCAATGAGCAAAGATATGCCTGATATTGTAGAAACATCTTCTAATCTGGCCATTATTAAATCAGAGAATGGAATTATAAACATTGCATCATTACAAAGAAGTGCAGTTGATTCTGAGAAAGCAAAAGTGGCTCAGCAATTTTTTGATGTGTTTACAAAGGCCGGAGGAAAAGCAGAATTTTCAGGAAATTATCCGGGTTGGAAACCAAATGTAAAGTCTCCGATTTTAAAGGCTATGAAAGAAGGTTATAATGCCAAATTTGGTAAAATTCCTGAGGTGAAAGTAATTCATGCCGGACTGGAATGTGGAATCTTAGGGGCAAAGTATCCGAACTGGGATATGATTTCTTTTGGGCCAACCATTCGAAATCCGCATTCCCCCGACGAGATGGTAAATATAAAAACCGTTGAGTTGTTCTGGGAGTTTTTGGTGATCACCCTGAAAAATGCGCCTGAGAAATAGATTGTTAATTGGGGGCGACATAAAATAAGTCACCCCCAATTTCTAATGATAATTTATGCAAATAATTTGTGTGAAATAAAAAAATAACTATCTTTGCACTCCCAAAATTAAAAGAAAGATGAGTAAAAGAACATTTCAACCGTCGAATAGGAAAAGAAAAAACAAACACGGTTTCCGTGAAAGGATGTCAACTGCCAATGGGCGAAAGGTTATTAATGCCCGTAGAGCAAAAGGTCGCAAAAAATTAACCGTTTCAGACGAATAAAGATATTTAAAGTTTAGTAATAGTATGAGGGGAGAAACAATGTTTGCTTCCCTCTTTTATTTAGTGGCAAGAGGATAAGAATTTACTCATTTTCTTATAAAATTGGCTCAAAATTAAATATCTTCGTAATCGAATAATTCTTTAATGGTCTAATCATGGGATTTCTGAAGTTTTTATTTTTTGTTATAATATTTTACTATCTTTTTAAACTATTTAGCCGTTACGTTTTACCTTATTTGTTATCAATTTTTATAAGGCGTGCTCAAGATGAGATGATGGGGAATGGTGGGTCTAAGCATGAAACAAGGGATCGAAAAAAAGAAGGGAAGGTTAGTGTTGATTTTTCAAAAGGTAAAGAATCAAAAGGTAAAAAAGATGAACTTGGTGAGTATATTGATTTTGAGGAGGTAGAAGATTAGGATTAGACTGTCTAGAGCAAAAAAAATTGTTGTTTATGAGGAATATATCATTAAATAAATTAGTGCCTTACATTGTTGCTGTCGTTATATTTTACTTAATAACAGCATAGTTCAAGTCAAAATGCAAGTACAATTAATAA
>CAYNTB010000028.1:0-12034 GCA_964399905.1 uncultured Bacteroidales bacterium
AAGCTTTCTCAGTCTTCTTTCCGAATCCCTATTTCATCCAGAATAATCACGGCCTTCGAAGTTTTATTAAAAATGAACTTGATTTGTTCGAGCTCTTCAAACGAAAATTCCGGATTTTTCGATTTAAATAATTCAAAAGGTATGGCGACGGTTTGTAAAACAGGCTCGCTCGATTTTCCATAGCGTTCTTCAAACTTTTTATAACGCATGAATTTAGCTTCTAAAGGCGGCATGATCGAAATAAATTCTGAAATGGGCAAAGCACAAATAACTCCTTTGGCATCTGTCAACTCCACCGTAAAGTCAATTGGAATTTTTGGTTTTTCAGTTTCGTCCTTATTTTTATCTTTCTTTTTCTCCTTTTCTTTATCCTTGTTTTTATCCGCTTCTTCTTCTTTTTCAGTGTTATTTTTATCTACTTCCTTATTGTTTTCAATATTTACATCCTTCTTCTTTTCTTTATGCAACGACCAGTTTTCGTTTTCTTCCGAAGTATCAAGGCTATCGGGTTTTGGAACTTTTTCGTCGAGTTGGGCAATTGAAAATACCAGGGAGGAATTGCTGTTTTTCAAGCTGTCAAATCCTTCAGACGAAGGTAAAATAACTGAGTAGGAGGGATATATTATTGTAGAATCCGTTCCTACGGTATCAATTGGATTTGTTGTGATTTGTGTCGAATCGCTGAGGATTGAGTCTTTTTTAGGTTCCGCATTTTCCCAACCCAGGTAAACAACTTTATTTAAACGCAGCCCGCTGCCCCTTCTGAAACCCAAATCTTCTTCTCTCCAGATTCTTAAATTTTCACCCATAAGTTTTCCACCTTCAATGCTCGTGGTTGTTACATCAATATCTTCATCAAAATCAACAGCGAATTTTGTTTCCGAATCTTCAAAACGACTGATGTAATAAGTGTCTGGCAGCCAATTTTCACCATATCTGTAATCCTTGAATAGTGGCAGGTAATTGTGATTTCCCCTGAGGGTGGTTTCCAGAAATGAGCCGATATAAACCTTGGCAATTTGCCGTTGATCTTCACCTTTAATCAGGGCTTTTGTATTTAACAATAAAGCTCCCGGCATCCCGGAATCATGATTGCCCCAAACCGTATTAAATTGCCCGTGATTGGCCCTGTATATATAAATTGAGCTTTTAAATTTGTATTCGCCATCATCAAATTTGATCCGCTTAAACTGTTTGTCTCCTGAAAATGATGAAACATCCGCATCGTGTGATCCCTGAAACAGTAAATAATTCACGTTATTTAAAGGTGTCGGGTAATCAGATGGCTGGTACTGTCCGTCAACCGGAGCTATTGCAATCACCGACCTGATATTAAAATGATAATTGAATTTTATGTTGGCATCATCCGGATAATGGGATAAATTGTTAAATGATGCGGCAATGGCCACTGCCTCACCACCTCTTGAATGGCCGATGAGGGCGATGTTATCCATATCAACTTTTTCATAGAAAGGATTGCTTGTATCTTTTGCCCAATTTTTCCAGGCCGAAAGATGTTCGAGCAACACCCAGCCCCTGGCGTCATTTTCGGTTCGGTAGTTCTGGGTCCAGTCGCCGTTCAGAAAATTTTCATCAACCGATACCAGAATATAACCCTTACTTGCCAAAAATTCACCCAGGTATTCATAGCCCGGATCAGAATAATCCCTCATACTGTGGTTACCATGAACAATAAGTACCAATGGAAATTTGCCTTCACCTTCCGGGTACCAAACCCTTCCGTTAATGGGGAATTTGGTACGGTTAAAACCCCAGTATTTTTTTCTCATTGCATTAAAACGCCCGCTAAGTTTTGTAACAAAGGCTTTACCGTTCACACGCTCGGTTATAATGGTGGCATCTTTTCCGAAAACATCCCGGCGGTCGCTGCCACTTCCATAGCTTAGTGTTTTTATTTTATAATCGCCATTTAAAGAGGGATCGGGCAAATCCAAATGTTTTACTGCAAGTTGTTCATATTTTTCGACCTTGATCAAACCTTCTTCGGTTCCGGTTTTTCCAATCCAAATAATAAAAAGAATGACCGAGGCTATGGAAATCATAAAAGAAATAATCACAAATATCTTATTCAGCAGACCACTGGTTTTAAAATTTCCCCAAATCAAAGCAGTGATCGCTCCACCCAAAAGTGCGAAAGTAAAATAGAACCATGCCACAAACGGAATGGATTCATTTGTTCCAAACCCAAAAAATAAAATGAAGGTGATAAAGCCTCCAATAAACCAGGCTCCTCTTTTTAAGGGGATTTTTGAAAGAATACGAAGTGCAAGTTTAACACCCTGGCTAATAAAAATAAAACTCAGTGTGGCAATCACGAAGCCCACTGCAATATCAAAGAGCAGGCCCTGCGGTGTTCGCAGTTGAATACCTCCCAAATACCCCAAATATGCAAAAACACTTATAAATATGGAAATGATGGCTCCTTTTTGGGTTTTTAAGCCCGGGCCGTTTTTAATCAGCCACTGTTGAAGCTGGGTGCTTTTCCGAACAAAATATTTCCAAATTTTTGACAAAAATTGTCCGGGTTTTTTGAGAAGATTTTTAATGTTTAGCATGATGAATGAATTTAATATCTATAGATGATAAATTTAATTAATTAGAATAAAAGTTTAAAGGTAGCACCTTTGTTAATTTCAGAAGTTACGGAAATATTTCCATTATGCATCCGCATTATTTGTCGTGAAAGGCTCAGCCCAATACCGCTTCCTTTTTCTTTGGTTGAGAAGAAGGGAATAAAAATCTGATCCATGATTTCGGGTTCAATCCCTTGTCCGTTATCGGAAACCATGATACTTGTTTGTTGGTTTTCTGTTTGAGCCATTAATTGTATTTGTGGATCGGATGTGTTCTTCGTAAAATAAATGGCATTATTAAGCAGGTTGATCAATACCTGTTCAATCAGTTTTTTGTCGGCCAGGATGTTTTGAGGTTTATCAGCACTGAATTCGAAAAGAATATTTTTCTTTTCAAACTCTTGTTTAAATAATACGCTCATATTTAAAAACAAATCATGCACCGATACCATTTCAAAATTTGGAGCAGGTAATTGCATGGATGTGCGATACTCTTCTACAAATGCCGAAAGACCCTTGCTTCGGCTTTGGATCACTTTTAAACCGTTTATTGAATCCTTGATGTTGTTCTCATTCAAATCTTTAGGAGATTGTAGTATGCCATCTTTTTCAAAAATATTAATAAGGCCCGAGGCCAGCAATGTAATCGGACTCACCGAGTTTAAAATTTCGTGGGTAATAACCCTGATCAGTTTTTGCCAGGCATCCATTTCTTCCTGCTCCAGTTCATTGCTTATGTTTTGAATGGAAATAATTTTTATATGTTTTCCCTTAATGATTAACTCAGTTGAGTTCAGAGATAATTTGAGGATTTTATGATCTCTTTTAATTGAAATAAGTTCAGGGCGATTTGGTTTTAATTTTAACAATAGTTCGGGTAGGTTGTTCCTCACTTTTTTTAAGCTGGAAATATTTACAAGGCTTTTTAGCCCAAGTAAATTATGGGCTGCCTTATTGCTCAACTCAATATGCCCGTCTGTATGGAAGTCAATGAGTCCCATATTAATATGTTCAATGGTGGTTTGGAAAAACCGATATTCGCTTTCTTTTTCAATTCGGACCCTTCCGAAGGCATCCAAAATTTCGGCAAAACTTTCGTGTAGTTCTCTGAACGTATCTTTTTTGCCCGTATTAAACTTAATAGTAGGATCGTTATACTTGATACTTAACAAGAATTTCTTAACATCCCTGTTTATTCTATTAATAAAATGAATAAGGAGGATGAGCTGAATGACCCATAAAACCGCCAGAGAATAACGCGTAATCAGCATATATTCCTGTGAAAAGGTCCAGACAAAAATACTGGCCGTGATCCCGATTAAGATCACCTGGATTATAATGGACAAATAAAACCGTTTAAAGATCATATTTTTTCATTTTGTCGTATAGGGTGGAGCGGTTAATTCCAAGTTCCTTTGCCGTTAAGCTCATATTTCCTTTAAATTTTTGGATGGCCCTTAAAATAATTTGCTTTTCGTTTTCAGCCAAATTAAACGAATCAACATCCATATTTTTAGAACTGGTTTTCCCACTAAATGAAAAATCGTTGGCAACAATCTGATCCGTTTCTGTCATAATTACTGCCTTTTCGATGGTGTGTTGAAGTTCTCTGATATTTCCGAACCAAGCGTGTTTTTTTAATTTTTCAATTGCGGCTTTACTAATCGAAATGGTTTTGTTTTTATATTTCTGTGCATAGTGGTTCAGAAAATGATGGACCAGATTTTCGATATCATCGCTACGATCCCGCAATGATGGAATCTCAATTTGAATGGTATTGATGCGGTAAAGCAAATCTTCACGAAAGCTATGTTCATCAAGCATTTTATAGAGATCCTTATTTGTAGCACAAATAAGACGGATATCAATGGGTATTGTTACAGCAGAACCAACTCTTGTAATTTCACGATTTTGAATTACAGAAAGTAATTTGGATTGAAGGTGAAGGGACAAATTCCCAATTTCATCCAAAAACAAAGTTCCTCCGGATGCAATTTCAAATCTGCCGGCCCTGTCTTCCAGAGCATCGGTAAATGCACCCTTCACATAACCAAACAATTCCGATTCGAATAAACTTTCGCTGATAGCACCTAAATCCACACTTACAAAGATTTCATCCTTTCTTTTCGAAAGCCGGTGGATTTCACGTGCAATTACTTCCTTTCCGGTGCCATTTTCACCTAATAATAAAATACTTGCTTCAGTTGCCGATACTTTGTTCATGGTTTCGATAACTTTTAGCATGGAGGGGGATGACCCGTGAACAAAATGATGCTGTTGTTGTATGTTTTCGGTCAGGTGTTTTTGTTTTGATTTTAATTGATGGATTTCCTGTTTTGATTTTCGCAATTTATAGGCCGACATTAGCGTTGAAAGAATTTTCTTTTCATCCCACGACTTTTGAATAAAGTCGGCAGCACCTTCTTTTATCGCTTTTACGGCCAATTCCACATCGCTGTATGCAGTAATGAAAACGATGCATGCCAGCGGATCGATTTTTAAAATCTCGTTCATCCAGTATAAGCCCTCATTACCTGTATTAATGCCCGCTTTAAAGTTCATGTCAAGCAGTATAATATCAAAGTTTTTTGGAAGTAAGGATGGAATCAAATTCGGATTTTTCTCAGTTATTATTTCGGAAAAATAGGGTGCCAAAAACAGTTTTAATGCAATTAAAAGTTCTTCGTTGTCATCAACAATTAAGATACGGCCCTTATTTGATATCATAAATTACATTAAATTTATTCAGCTAAGATAGATATGTATTGTCGAAAAAACAAACACAAGTGTTGGATATTCCGACAATAATTAAAAATCAATAAAGCCGTAAGGAAAAGATAATCATAATGTTAAGATTTTGGTACATGATTTGACTTTATAAAATGCTTTACATAAAAATTAAAAACAGATGATCAGTAACTACTTAAAAACTGCATTTCGTAACCTGGTAAGAAATAAGATATTTTCCTTAATCAATATTCTTGGTTTATCTATTGGTATGGCCGCCTGCCTGCTCATTATGCTGTGGATACAGGATGAACTGGGCTTCGATAAGTTTCATCCCAATAAGGATCGGATCTATCGGGTAATGACCTATGGAAAAACTTATATGACAGATGGATCTGAGACAACACCAGCCGGTCTTGGATTACAAGTGACTGAAAAAATTCCTGAAGTTACCAAAGTGACTCTTTTTGAATCGGTAAATGAATTGCTTTTGCAATATGAAGATATAGGGTTTTACCAGGATGGAGGCATTATTGCAGACACTGGTTTTTTTTATTTTTTTAACTTCGAGTTTGTTGAAGGAAACCCTTCAAATCTGTATACAAGCCCAACTGATATTGTAATCGATGAGGAAATTGCCTCAAAATTATTTGGGGAAAAATCTGCCCTTAATAAGGTAATAGAAGCAAATGGCCAATATTCATTAAAAGTAGTTGGAGTAATAAAAAAAGTACCGGATAATTCTTCGTTGAATTTTAAATTCGTAATTCCCATTGATTATAATGAAAAGAATAGCATGCAATATAGTTGGGGAAGATTTATGTTTTCAACATTCATCGAAATTGTGCCGGGTTCCAACAAAGATTCTATAGCTTCAAGATTGACCCGATTTGCTGCAGAATTTAAATGCCCTCAGGTAGTTCGTGACGGGGTAATCTTTAAACTACAAAAGTTCTCTGATGTACATTTGGATGGTACAATGCCCCATGGGGCCTGGCGAAGTTATTATAAACTTACCGATAAAAAATTTGTGATTGCTTTTAGTATAATTGCATTGTTTATTCTTATAAATGCATGCTTTAATTATATTAACCTGTCAACTGCCAGAAGTGAAAGAAGATCGAAAGAGGTTGCCATACGAAAAGTTTCGGGTGCAAAATTCAAGAATTTGTTTAATCAGTTTATTGGCGAATCTTTACTCACTACATTTATTTCTACCTTAATTGCGCTTATTTTGCTGGAACTTGCTAGGCCTGTTTTTAGCCAACTTGCTGATAAAACATTGGTGATAGATTACGGTAGTTTTGGCTTTATAGGAAGCGCGATGTCTTTGTTTTTGGTTACCGGTTTGTTGGCTGGGAGCTATCCTGCCCTCATTATGTCATCATTTAGCCCGTTAAGTATTTTAAGAAAATCATATCAGAAATTCGGATCGGGAATTTTTAGAAATTTTTTGGTGGTGATACAGTTTTTTGTTGCTTCAGTTTTAATCATTGGTTCTGTAATAATTATGAGACAATTGAATTATATCGGGCATAAAGATCTTGGGTTCGATCCAAAGAATATTGTTGTAGTCCCTTTTAAGGAAAATTTGGCAAAAAATTACAAATACATTAAATCAAGGCTTATTCAAGATCCAAATATAGTCTCTGTGACAGCTTCTGATTATTTATGGGCGAATAATATGAATCGGTGTGCAGGATGTTTTGCCTGGGAAGGTTTTGATTGGGACAACCCCGTTGATTTTCATGTTCCGGAAGTTGATTTCGATTATTTTAAAACCCTTGGTGTAAAAATTGTAAGTGGTCGGGATTTCTCCAGTGAAATTTCTTCTGACTCTTCCAGTGCAGTGATGATAAATGAAAGTGGTGCTTTGGCAATTGGCGACAAAAACCCACTTGAATTGTCGGCTACCTTTGGCTATTCTAAAAGAAGTAGTGTCCAGATTATTGGTGTTTACAAAGATTTCTTTTATGGGTCCTTACAGCGTAAAATAGAACGACAGGTAGTACGCATAATGAATGATCCTGAAGATATCGGCCAAATTGGTGTGATGTTAGTTCGGATTAATCCCCTTCAATCTGAAGCTGCCATAAACTCGATTGAAGAAAGCTGGAAAGAAGTAAACCATGTGGTTCCCTTTGAGTATCATTTTTTAGAACAGATTTATGAAGGATTATATAAAAGTGATCAAAATATGGCTAAATTGATCATTTATTTTACCCTGTTTTCAATACTCATTGCATGTCTTGGTATTCTGGGCCTGACTATTTTTATCGCCGAACGAAAAACCAAAGAAATCGGAATCAGAAAAGTAAACGGGGCCAATGTTATGCAACTTATCTGGGCCATTATCGGCAAATTTATTCTATGGATATCGGTGGCATTTGTAATAGCCATTCCTGTAAGTTATTTGCTGATGGAAGAAGTATTAAAAAGATATTCTTACCGGATCAGTATCGGGGTTCAGGATTATTTAATGGCAATTATTATTATTATTTTGGTAGCCATCACAACCAGTATATTTCAGGCCTATAAAGCTGCTACCTCAAATCCGGTGGATGCATTAAAGGCCGAATAAAACCATCCATCTAATTATAGAACCAATTACCGAATAAAAGTGCTTACAATTCAAAGGCATATTTAATATAGTGTCCTGCTTTAAAAATAATTATTATGAAAAAGATATTATTGGGATTACTTATTATAATTTGTATGTTATCAGTTAGCGGACAGGATTCTTCCGTAAAAGTTATTTTTACTAAAATTTCTGGGGCTGAAGATAATTTGGACTTTGAAAATTTAAACATTAATGAGAAATTAAATTTTGCAGAAATTGGAAAACAAAGATCCGGAGACCTGAAAAAATCAACAACGATCATCAAAAAATCAACAAAAAGGATTGATACAATTTATCATTACTCCCGAAAGGATCTTAGTTTTATCGATGCTGATCTGAATTTTAAAAGCTGTGTGTTCGAGCGCGATATTTTGGCAATGCTTCGTTATTCAGATAATGATACCAGTAAACAAGTGCTGACTCAATTTGGCGGACAGGTGGTATTCGAAGATTGTCAATTTTTAGAAGCGGTCGATTTTTCACAAACTGTGTTTGCAAAAGCTGTAAAATTTATTGGTTGCACCTTCCATAAAGCCCTGAATACAAGTGCTGTTACCGTAAATCAGGAATTGAGTTTCTCAAATTGTGTGTTTAACAATCCCTGTTTCTTCAACAATATGAACATTAAGGCCAAATGTTCAATTATTGATTGCCAATTTTCAAATGAAGTGTCTTTTGCAAGTTCAGTGTTTAATCAAGAACCTGAACTTACTGGATCTAAATTCCGGCGTTTATTATTAAAGAATTGCCGTGTAGGGGAAAATCCTTTTTTCTGGTCTTTTGAAGATAAGCCTGAATATCAAAAATTTTTGCCCCAGGTTGAATACGACAAGGCCTTTTACGGAACAAAAATTGAACACAGCAAAAATATGACCATTCATACCAGTCGGTCAAATTGGGACGGAAAGGAATTGACAAAAGAAATTGTAAACCTTTGGGATGCAAGAATTACTATTAAAACCGATCATGAGAAAGGATCCTATAAAGTGTTGGGCAGGGTGGTCTTAGATAAAAACAAAAATATCTTAATGGTTGATCATGGCAAATTAGAAGCTCCCAATGGAACGATTTTGGTAGCAGATAAGAAACTGGAAATTGATATCGACCGGCCTTCTGAATATAAAATAATCACGATTTGATAGTTCTGTATAAGCTGCAGTTGTGAAAAAATATAAGTTTTTTACAAATCAAATATTACTGGCCCAGGCTGCCGCCATCTTAATCTGGTTAATGATCAGCATTCTTCAATGGTCAAACAATCCCAAATCAAGCCCTGGTATTTTAATGCCGGTCATTGTAAGGGGGGTCGAATCCTTCTCGATCTTACTAGTATCATCAATGATGATCATG
Organism: uncultured Bacteroidales bacterium; assembly: GCA_964399905.1. Classification (GTDB taxonomy): domain Bacteria; phylum Bacteroidota; class Bacteroidia; order Bacteroidales. The sequence continues at coordinate 9,292 of CAYNTB010000028.1, forward strand.
GCTGTTGACAGGATATCGGTTTTAATTAAACAATATATGGTATTGCTATTGCTGGTACCATTTATTTATGTGGGCTCAGTTTTAGCAAGCCTGATTTCATTGCTTTTAAGAGGGTTCATTGGATATGCACCTCCACTTATTGTACCAATCACTTTTGATCTGTTTTTTTTCATTCAAAGTTTGCACTTTTATATTCCCCTCACGCTTGTTTTGGTCTTTGTTGAAATTATCAGGTATAAGAATATTGCACAACAAGAATACGAGCATAAACTTATAGCAGAAAAAGCATTGCATCAGTCGCAATGGTTAATGTTGAGGTATCAGTTAAATCCACATTTTTTATTCAATACACTGAATACCATCCGTGCATTGATTGGTGTTGATAATGAAAATGCCAGAAAAACAGTTACCGAAATGTCGGACTATTTTCGGTATTCCTTGTCGATCATTGATCAATATCATATCACACTTGCTGAAGAAATGAAAGCTGTAATTAATTACCTGGAAATTCAAAAAATACGGTTTCAGGAAAAAATCAGCACTGAACTTGATATAAAAAAGGGATGCGAACAGTGTTTGATACCCGTGTTTTCAATACAAATTCTGGCTGAAAATGCGGTAAAATACGGATTAAAATCAAGTAATGCCCAGTTAAGAATAACAATCTTATGCGAATTGGACAATGGGATTTTAAATATTTGGGTGAGAAATAACGGAAAAATAATAAATGATATACGTGATTCAGACAAACACACTCAGGTCGGTATTGAAAATCTAAAAAAAAGACTCACTTACATTTATCCCGACAGCAATTTTAAACTGACCGAAAAAGAGGGGATCGTAACGGCACATATTTCGATTCCGAATGCAAAAAAAAATGTGGTTATCAATTAAAGCTAATACAGGGCTTATAATGCAGAATTATGAATAATTATCCAAAATTTCAGTAATTTTAAACTAAAACATCACTAAATGATCGAAAAGTTTGTTTTCAGTAATGAATTAAAATTTCGGATCATCAGGCATCTGGTATATTGGATATTTTTTGTTTTTTTTATCGTTCACTATGCTGTATTGGATTTTAAAAATATAGAAGAATATAAACGAATATTAACATACCTGCCCTTTTTTATTGTAACTACCTATCTTTTATTGTATTATATCATTCCTAAAATTCTTAAAAAGAATAATATTGTGCATTTCATAATCGTGCTCATATTGTTTATTATCGGTTCTTATATCGGTCAGGAATTCATCGAATATTTAAGGACGGGCGAATTGATAAATTATTATCACAGATATTATGATGAATTTACCTGGAAGTTTACATTTTGTATCTCGGCCTATTCAATACCTGCTGCCATTAAATTTATTAAACAATATTATAAAAATGCCATCAAACTGATTGAACTCGACCGTTTGAACAAAGAAAACCAAATTAAAATGCTAACCGATCAGTTGAACCCGCATTTTTTGTTCAATGCTTTAGCAACAATTCGGGCGTTGATTGGCCAGAATAATGATGATGCAATTCGTGTTGTGAATGAGATGTCTGAATATTTCTGATATTCCTTAATAGGTGAAAATAAAGATTGCAAGACGCTGGAAGAAGAAATCGGTGTTGTTAAAAATTATGTGGAAATTCAAAAAATAAGGTTTAAAAGCGATATAAAAGTGCAGTATGAGATAAGGGATGAAACGCTAGCGGTTTTGATCCCTTTCCTTTCGATGCAAACTTTGGTCGAAAATGCCATTAAGTATGGAATCAGGGATAAAGGCCAAATATTGAATATCGGTATAAAGTCATTTTTTGAAGGCGAAAAAATGAAAATACAGGTTTTAAATACAGGGAAGTTAGCAGCAAACCAAAACAGAGAAATTAGTACAAAAACCGGATTAAATAATTTACAAAAAAGGCTTAATATACTTTACCCCAATTCTAATGCTTTTGACTTATACGAGAAAGACAATATTGTGTGTGCAGAAATATCCATAAACAAGATCAGGACCGAAAATGAAAATATGGAAGACCATAGTTGTTGATGATGAACCCTATTGCCGACAGGATTTGACAAGAATGCTTTCGCAATATTCATTCATTCAGGTAATTGATGAAGCCGATAATGTTGAAAAGGCCGGCACAAAAATAATTGAACAATCACCTGATCTGGTTTTTTTGGACATCAATCTGGGGGTTCAATCAGGATTTGATCTTCTGGAGAAGGTGCCCAATAATTTCCAGGTTATTTTTGTTACGGCTTATGAAGAATTTGCCCTAAGGGCTTTTAAAGTAAACGCTCTCGACTATTTATTGAAACCCGTGCACCCCGAAAGGTTAAAAGAATCCATTGAACGATTGGGAAATCCTTTTAAATACGATTCCAATTATTCATTAAAACTTACGGATAAAATCCTGATAGACCAGTTTAATACCTCAAAATTTATTTCTGTTAAATCAATTAATTATATACAGGCACAAGGTGATTATTCAATGGTTCATACCAACGAAAAGGTCAGGGGCTTGATTCATCATACCTTAAAAAAATGGAACGAACGACTTCCATCCAAGCAGTTTGTTCAGGTTCACAGGTCTTATATCGTTAACATTGATTATATTGAAAAATTAATCCGAAAAGAAAATAATACCTGTGAAATTGTGTTGAAAGGCAATCAGGGTATTATTCCCGTAAGCCGGAATTATACAAAATCATTACGTCAGACTTACGCCATCAAATAACATTCG
>CAYNTB010000029.1:0-3492 GCA_964399905.1 uncultured Bacteroidales bacterium
AAAAATTGGAACTGTAGGTGACGCTATTGCTTACATCGAAGAAAACGTAAAATAATTTACATGGAACTTAAGCGTGTAGTAGTTACAGGCCTCGGTGCACTAACTCCATTAGGCAGTACAATCCCTGAAATATGGGATAACCTGGTTAATGGAGTTGGTGGTGTGGCCGGAATAACACTTTTTGACACCGAAAAATTCAAGACTAAAATTGCTGCTGAAGTAAAAAACTTTGATCCAAATGATTATTTCGACAGGAAAGAACTCAGAAAACACGACCGCTACGCACAATTTGGACTCATTGCAGCTGATAAAGCAATTGCTGATTCCGGACTTAATTATGAAGGGCTGGATAAGAACAGGGTTGGTGTAATTTGGGCATCGGGCATCGGAGGACTTCAAACCTTTACCGATGAAATGGTATCGTATGCAAAAGGCGATGGCACACCACGGTTTAATCCTTTCTTTATTCCCAAAATGATCGCTGACATTGCAGCCGGACATATTTCCATTCGACATGGATTCATGGGGCCAAACTATGCCACTGTTTCAGCTTGTGCTTCATCAGCCAATTCATTAGTTGATGCTTTTAACCTGATTCGCTTAGGGAAAGCTGATGCTTTTGTAACCGGAGGCTCAGAAGCTGCCATTTCACCTGGAGGTATTGGCGGTTTCAATGCCATGTTTGCCATTTCTACCCGTAACGACGACCCCAAAACAGCCTCAAGGCCTTTTGATAAAGACCGCGATGGTTTTGTTTTAGGAGAAGGAGGTTGCGGACTGATTTTTGAAGAATATGAACATGCCGTAAAACGGGGTGCTAAAATTTATGCAGAAGTTGCCGGAGGAGGTTTATCAGCCGATGCGCATCACATGACTGCTCCCCACCCTGAAGGTTTGGGTGCTCAAAACTGCATGAAATATGCCATAGAAGATGCCGGTTTACAATTAGAAGATATTGATCATATTAATACCCACGGAACTTCAACTCCTGTTGGCGATATTGCAGAGCCCAAGGCTATTGTTAGCCTGTTTAAGGATCATGCATATAAGATCAACATCAATTCTACCAAATCGATGACCGGACATTTATTGGGTGCTGCCGGAGCAATGGAAGCAATTGCAACTGTTCTTGCGGTTCAAAATAACATTGTTCCTCCAACGATCAATCACTTTACCGATGATCCTGAAATTGACAACAAACTGAATTTCACTTATCATAAAGCCGTTAAAAGAGAAATTAACGTTGCTTTAAGCAATACTTTTGGATTTGGCGGGCATAATGCTTCGATTATCTTCAAAAAATTCGTTGGATAATACACTAGCTTGAATTTTTACAAGTATATATTAAACTATTTTTCAGCCGATAAAAAATTGTTTCTCAACCTGAGAAACCTTTTTGGGTATTATCCGAACAATATTTCACTTTATCGACTGGCTTTCCGACATAAATCGGTTGCGCGCGAGCTTTCGAATGGCACCAAAGTCAGTAACGAACGCCTTGAATATTTAGGCGATGCCGTTCTGGGGGCAGTTGTTGCTGATTTATTGTTTAAAAAATTTCCATACAAAGACGAAGGGTTTTTAACTGAAATGCGATCAAAAATCGTGAGCCGTTCACAACTCAATAATCTATCGCATAAGCTTGGAATCGATAAATTGATCCATTCATCCAGTGATTCAAAAAACATTTGCAAATCAATGCATGGCGATGCTTTCGAAGCTTTTGTCGGTGCTATGTACCTTGATAAAGGCTACCAGTTTACCAAAAAGATCATCATTAACCGAATAATTAATATCCACCTGGATGTTGATGAACTTGAGACCCATATTGTAAATTATAAAAGCAGAATGGTTGAGTGGGGCCAAAAAGAAAAAAAAGTGGTTGACTTTCAGGTTGCTGAAGAGATTGGAGATGGTTTTAAAAAACAATTTCTGGTTCAATTGCTTATTGAAGGCGAAGTTGTTGAAAGCGGTTTGGATTTTTCGATCAAAGGTGCCGAACAAATCGCCTCTGAAAAAGCATTTGCCAAACTTCAACTTTCGTAATCAATATTTAGTGTAGAAAATACAACTGTTTTTTTTATACTTTTATGGTTCAGCAAATTTTGTATGGCCAAAAAACTTTCATTTAATATTGATTTTTCTTCCGAATACAGTTTCATTGGTATCGCCTGCCAATTGAAAGATTACCGCCTTGCTTTTTTCCTGAATAAACAACTGAATTTAAACCTCAAGCGAATTTCTGATTTTGTACAGGGAAGTGCGGATAAAGAAGAAATAAGCTACTCATTGTTTAATTATCACAACCCTGAAACCAAGAATAATTTTTGTTTGATTTCCAATCATAATTCGGAAGCTAAACTCATTGCGGCCCTTAAAAATATCGATTACTTTTTATTGATTGAAAATGACATACCGGACGCATCAAAAAAAGAACTCATCGCCAATATCCGTAAAATTCCCAATGTAATGGCTGCTTATGACATTGAACTTTCCAAGATAAAAAACATCAGTAATTTATTGGCAGATTTGGAATTACAGTTATTGGAAAACAAGTAGAAATTTGATTTTTATAAATAAAATTTCGTGATAAAAAAATGTCGTCTCAGGCAACCGGACGACATTTGTAATCTTCTTATTGCGATTATCTGGCCGAATCAAACTGTTTCAAAAAACGTTTGTCATTTTCAAAAAACAAACGGATGTCGTTGATTTGGTATTTAAGCATGGCAATCCTTTCGATGCCCATACCAAACGCAAAACCGGTATATTTTTTACTGTCGATCCCACAATTGTCCAATACATTCGGGTCAACCATCCCGCAACCTAAAATTTCTACCCAACCTGTATATTTACAGATATTACAACCTTTCCCTCCGCAAATATTACAGGAAATATCCATTTCAGCAGAAGGTTCGGTAAACGGGAAATAAGAAGGCCTTAAACGTATTTTGGTATGTTCGCCAAAAAGTTCACGGGCAAAATACAGGAGTGTTTGTTTTAAATCGGCAAAGGAAACATTTTCGTTGATATACAAACCTTCCACCTGATGAAAAATACAATGTGCCCGTGCCGAAATAGCTTCGTTACGGAACACCCGACCGGGTGAAATGGTACGGATGGGAGGTTGCTGATTTTCCATCACCCTCACCTGTACCGAAGAAGTATGCGTACGTAAAGCAATATCCGGATCTTTCTCGATAAAAAATGTATCCTGCATATCCCGGGCCGGATGATTGGGCGGAAAATTCAGGGCTGAAAAATTATGAAAATCGTCCTCAATTTCAGGGCCTTCGGAAACCGTATATCCCAAACGTGCAAAAATTTTGATGATTTCATTTCGTACAATCGAAATCGGATGCCTTGCTCCCAGTTCACCAAAATCAGCAGGAAGGCTCAAATCCAGATCGGCAGGTTTTTCTTCTGATTTACTTTCGATTTGATCCAGTAAATGAACAATTTTTTCCTGGGCCTTATTTTTAAGTGAATTTA
>CAYNTB010000029.1:3538-3885 GCA_964399905.1 uncultured Bacteroidales bacterium
TCTTTGCGTTCTTCAGGCACAACATTTTTAAAATCACCAAATAATGAAGGGATCAATCCTTTTTTACTTAAAAGTTTTATTCTGAATTGTTCCAGTTCTTCTTTGCTCTCTGTCGAGAAAACCGCAATTTCGTCCAGTATTTGTTTTATTTTATCCTTCATCAGTATTATCTGATTATTTTGATGGTCATTTTTATATCTTTCACTGGTTTGTCGTATTGACCGGTTTCGACCGCAGCTATTTTATCAACTACATCCAATCCTTCAATGACTTCACCAAAGACCGTATATGCTCCATCCAAATGAGGTGTACCACCAATTGTACGGTAAACTTCCTTTTGATCTTCC
>CAYNTB010000029.1:3925-11751 GCA_964399905.1 uncultured Bacteroidales bacterium
AGGAAACTGAAGCGCCTGACCCCGGAACCCGGCGACCACGTGGTCATAAATACACGACCCTGTACAATATAAAACTGACTGCTTGAAGATGCCCGTGCAGGGTTCACATCATCTCCTCTTCGCGCCGCAGCAAGTACCCCTTTTTTATGAAATAACTGGGGTAAAATTTCAGCTTCAACAGTATATCCCGGATCATCCCCGCCTTTGGCGCTTCCACCGCCCTGGATCATAAATTCGTTGATAACCCTGTGGAAAGTTGAACCATCATACCAACCTTCTTGTATCAGTTTAATAAAATTGTCCCGGTGCTTTGGGGTTTCGTCATACAGTTTTATCGTGATATCACCATAATCGGTGCTGATTTTAACCACTGTATTTTCGTTTGAAGTTTTTTTCACTCCACCGCATGAACCAATTATCAGGGCCATGAAGATCATTAAAATAAAGGTAACTTTTTTCATAATCGTTATTTTGCTTGCAATATTACTAAAATTAGCGGAATTTATTTCAAACAAAGCATTGGGAATCTGCTTAATCCTGTTTACTTTTTAAAAAACAACTGCGGCACAGGGGTTCATAGCTTTCTTTTTCACCCAGAACCACGAGGCTGTCGTCCAGAATTGTCCGGTGGGAGTATTGTGCCAAATTGCCACATTTCATACAAATCGCATGAACTTTAGTAACGTATTCGGCAATGGCCATCAAGCCTGGCATGGGGCCAAAAGGTACGCCTTTAAAATCCATATCGAGCCCGGCAATAATAACACGGAAACCCCGATTGGCCAGATCATTTGCAACTTTGATCAATTCCATATCAAAAAACTGTGCTTCGTCGATCCCAACAACCTCTACATCCAAATCGTAAAGTAATATTTGGGCAGCAGTTTGCACAGGGGTAGAATGGATAGAATTGGAATCATGCGATACAACATTTTCTTCGTCATAACGTTTATCAACCTCGGGTTTAAATATTTCAACCCTTTGTTTTGCAATTTTAGCACGATTAAGCCTTCGGATAAGTTCTTCGGTTTTACCCGAAAACATCGAACCACATTTTACTTCGATCCATCCCGATCTTTTTGCCTGATTTGCTGTTTTTTCTAAAAACATTAAATATGAAACGTTTTTCTTTTTTTATCTTTATAAAATCAAATAATTGATAATTGAATTCTTGCTAAATTAATATTTTTTCGTGCTGAATTTTGCAATGTTGATATCAATTTAATAATTACAGAATGAACAAAACCGAACTTTCGAAAACTGAAATGATTGAGCTGCTTGAACTCATTAATGAACAGGCACAAATGATAAAATCGCATCAGGGAGAAATTCCCCAATTGTACATCGATATGTTGAAAAAAAATGTATTGCGCCTGTACGAACATATCCATACCCTCGATCAAATTAAGCATCTTGAAGATAACATTTCGAAATTGGGGAATAAATCATTAGCAACAGAACAAAAAGAAATAAAGGAAAAAGAATCTTCTTTTAATGCGGGATCACCTAAGAAAACGGAAATTGAGCCGGAACAAAAAGATTCAATAGTCGAGCCTGAGCATTTGCCCGGAAAAATTATTCCCGAAAAACATACTGAAAAAGAACAGCCGGTTATTGAGTTTAAAATAAAGCAGCAAGATGAAGCAGCTATGCCCAGAAAGAACCCGATACTGGCCGGCTCCGATTTATTTGGTGAGGCAGCACCAAGCATTGCCGACAAACTTAGTGAACAAAAGGATCCAAGCCTGGGCGATAAAATGCAACAGCATCAGATTACCGACATAAAAGCCGCGATTGGAATTAATGATAAATTTTTGTTTGTAAACGAACTTTTTTCGGGCAATTTACAAGCATATAATCAGGCCGTTGAACAGCTAAACAAAGCCAATAACCACGCCGATGCTACTATTATTTTTGAGTCCCTTCATATTAAAAATAAGTGGGAAAACAAAAATGAAGCAGTCAGGAAACTAAAAACGATTGTGAATCGAAAAACCTTTATTAATTAATTTATCTAAATAAACATGTCGAAATTATACCTGGTCCCCACCCCAATCGGTAATCTTGAAGATATCAGCTTTCGAGCCGTCCGTATTTTAAAAGAAGCAGGTTTAATTTTGGCGGAAGATACCAGGAAAACCGGAGTACTCCTGAAACACTATCAAATTAGCAATAAACTCCGGTCACATCATCAATTTAACGAACATAAGGCTACTGCCGGAATTATTGAATTATTGCAACAAGGAACATCAGTCGCTTTGGTTACAGACGCAGGTACCCCCGGAATTTCTGATCCGGGATTTTTTTTAACCAGGGCCTGTCTCGAAGCCAATATCGAAGTGGAATGCCTGCCGGGGGCAACGGCATTTGTTCCTGCACTTGTGCAATCGGGATTGGCATCCGATCATTTTGTTTTTGAAGGGTTTTTGCCTGTTAAGAAAGGCCGGCAGACAAAACTTCATCAATTAGCCGATCAGGATTATACCATGGTTTTTTATGAATCGCCTCATCGTTTATTAAAAACTTTGGAACAATTTATTGATGTGTTCGGCTCCGAACGTAAAATTTGTGTTTCCCGCGAATTGACAAAAATTTATGAGGAAAATGTGCGGGGCAATCTTAAGGATGTTTATCAATATTTTAAAAAGAATATTATTAAAGGTGAAATTGTGATCATTCTTGAAGGCAAACCTCATTCATAAAATCAGTTATTTGGCATATCCCCTTCAGTTGATAATTTAGATCAGGCCTGTACGCTCCTGTACATTCGGACAAAAAAAACGAACACTTTTCTAAAATTTCCAATCTTTTTACATCCTGATTTTCAATTTATTAAAAGTTTGGCACAAAATTGGTAATAATATAAACCGTCAACCATTAATTTTTCTGGGTCGTTCTTAATATAAAAATATTATCGAGATTCTTAGTAATTCGGACTCATAATTGGTTTCGTTGACCATAATTAAAAAGGAATTCACAAAATCTCATTTTGAGTTTTGTGATTGCAATTTCATGTTAGTTAAATATTTGGTGCATTAAAAAACCCCTCTTTCCCGAGGGGTTTTTTTCGTAATTTTATTTCCCGAATTTGAGAATGATGAGTTATACTTATAAATATCCCCGACCATCAGTTACTGTTGATTGCTTGATTTACAGGCTAAAACCGGAGCTACAAATACTGCTTGTTGAACGTAAATATCCTCCGTTTGAAAATAAATGGGCCTTGCCGGGTGGTTTTGTTGATATGGATGAGGATTTGATAGAGGCGGCAAAACGGGAATTAAAAGAAGAAACAGGGCTTGATGGGATCGCATTAACCCAGATGCATACTTTTGGCAAACCTGGAAGGGATCCGAGAGGACGGGTAATTTCGATTGTATTTTGGGGAAAATATGAGTTAGAAATTGATGCAGTTGCAGGAGATGATGCAAAAAACGTAAATTGGTTTCCGCTTAGCGGATTAAATAAACTGGCCTTTGATCATGACGAAATTATTCAATTTGCCATCGGACACATCCCGGATTTACGATCCTGATCTTTCATTCTATCAATAAGTTACATCCCCTGATATCGCTTGTATCAAATCGGCCCAACACTTCAAAACCTTGACCGGCGATCATTCTGCCTAAATCCTGGGTCATGATAAATGAGCAGGAATAAATATTTGCCAAATCTATCACATTAATTCCACCTCACCTTCCACTATCAAGAGAGGCAAACGGATCATTTGTATCCCTGATTAAAACCTTCATCCATGGGGGTGTATTAAATATACCATCCCCGGTTGAATATGCCTGAGACAATAATTCAGTCATACCATATTCTGAATGGATTTTTTCAACGCCAAACCCAATCGATAAAATTTTGTGTAACTCTTCCCTGATCAATTCCTTGCGCCTGCCTTTCATTCCACCCGTTTCCATAACGATTAAATTCGGATGGGCAATGGTTTGTTTTTCAATTAAATCAAGTAATGCAAAGCTTACCCCCATTAAAAGTATCTTTTTGTTTTTAAGTTTTTCAGAATTGATAATCTCAATCATTTTTTGATGATCGTCCAAATGAAACCCACTTTCGGCTTGTTTGCTTTTTTTTATGAGTTCATCAACCATATAAATCAACGAAGAACCTGTTCGCTCAAGGTACGAAGGTAATAAAGCCAGTATGACATAATTTGTAATTTCGCCATAAAATATTGAAAAAGATTTTAAAAAAGATCGGGTACAAAAAAGGATTTCTTGCCATTACCTACAATTATTCCGGCTACCCGATGGTCCGCTACTTGTAAAAATTTGCTCAACTTCCCTTTGGGTACTAACAATTTTATGCTTTTTATAAAATTCGATCGGGATAAACGGAATATCTTCAATTTTATCGATTTTTTCAGCGTTTAACTTTAGTGAATCCAGAAACAGTTTATAAAGCTGATTATTTTTCGATTGAAAATGAAAAATTTCAAGCGCAAGGTTTTGAAATTCACCTTCATCCTTGATATTAAAAACCTTATCTGCTAATGCTTTTACATGCTTCATCTTAACGCAAAATTAATTAATTGTATCGATATTTATTTTGTAAATTAGTCAGGGGGAATTCTGTCGGTTTTATTACACCAAATCCATCATTCCTAAGCATGCACTAAAAAGCTGAACCTGTATAGTTTAAAGAGTAAGAATGACAAAATCATACGAATACCGCAAAGCAATCATTATCATTTTTATATTATTGACGGGTATTTTATTCGTTGGCAGATTGTTTTTTTTGCAGGTTATCGACAATGAATATAAACTATCGGCCGAAAATAATGTATTGCGAAAAATAACAAAATATCCGGCCAGGGGTTTGATTTACGACCGAAATGGAAAACTGCTTGTTTATAATGAGGCGGCATATGATCTAATAGTCACACCTAATCTTGTTAAAAACATTGATACAACTGAGTTTTGCCAACTTTTAAAAATTAATCGTGAGACGTATATTGAATTATTGAACCGTGCAAGAAAATATTCCCGTTTCAAACCATCAATTTTTATTGAACAAATTTCGAAAGAAGATTTTGGATTTTTGGAGGAACGTTTATACAAATTTCCCGGCTTTTTTGTACAGGCCAGAACCTTGCGTAAATATCCCATGCCCATCGCTTCACATGTTTTAGGTTATGTGGGCGAAGTTGATCAAAATGATTTGGCTGCGGATTCATATTACAGCTCTGGAGATTATATTGGTAAAAGCGGGATCGAAAAATATTACGAAACAATTTTGAGGGGTAAAAAAGGAATTGAATATAAACTTGTTGATGTTTTTAACAGGGAAATGGGAAGTTATTCAAATGGGAAGTTTGATACCATTTTAGAGTTGGGAAAAAACTTAAGGATATCACTCGATATTGATTTACAAGCCTATGGCGAAAAGCTTATGCGCGGGAAGAAAGGAAGTATTGTTGCAATTGAGCCTGCGACCGGCGAAATTTTAAGTATGGTTTCCAGTCCGTCGTATGATCCAAATTTATTGATCGGTCGCATACGAAGCAATAATTTTAATAACCTTAGCAGGGATAGCCTGGAGCCATTGTTTAACAGGGCGATCATGGCTCAATACGCACCTGGTTCCACCTTTAAACTCCTGAATGCCTTGATTGGATTAAATGATGGAACACTGAGTCCGCAAACACGCTATGACTGTCAGGGTGTTAATTCGTATCCGATTGTCTGTAGTCATGATCATTATTCGCCCCTTGATATGATACATGCCATTGAGCAATCGTGCAACCCCTATTTTTACAAAGTTTTTAAATCGATACTGGAACAAAACAAATACACATCCATTCAAGAGGCTTATGAGAGTTGGCGAAGTCAAATTGCAAGTTTTGGGGTCGGCCACAAATTAAACACTGATATTTTTGGACAGCGCAACGGAAACCTTCCCAATGCTTCATATTTTAATAAATATTATGGCATGAATGGATGGAAGGCAATTACAGTTAGATCGCTTTCGATTGGCCAGGGAGAAATTGAATTAACACCCTTACAATTAGCAAATCAGGCTGCTTTGATTGCAAACAGGGGATTTTACCATTCTCCACATTTTGTAACTTCCATTGAAGGTGAAGCCAATAATCCTAATTATGAAGAAACGACCATTCGAACGAATATTCCCGAAGAATATTTTGAAGATGTCATTGAAGGGATGTCGCTTGTTTATGCAGGAGAAAGCGGCGGAGCCAGATGGTACCGGTTTAACAAACTTGAGATGTGTGGTAAAACCGGAACCGCTGAGAACCCATTTGGAGAAGATCATTCTGTATTTATTGCTTTTGCCCCGCGCGACAATCCGAAGATTGCAATCTCGGTGGTGGTCGAGAACAGTGGCTTTGGTGCAACCTGGGCTGCCCCAATCGCCAGTTTAATGATCGAAAAATATTTAACCGGAACGGTAAAACCTTCGTGGTACGAAGATAAAATGTTGAATACAAACCTAATTAAAATTAAACCTTGAGAGCTCGAAAAGGCACCTTTTATAACATCGACTGGATCACCATATTTATATACCTGATATTGGTCATTATTGGTTGGGTAAATATTTATTCAGCTGTATATGATGAATCGCACAGCAGTATTGTGGATATGTCGCAACGTTATGGTAAACAATTGATGTTCATTATCGCAGCATTGATGTTGGCTTTTATTATCTTACTTGTTGATGTTAAGTTGTTTTCAGCCTTTTCTTTTGTAATTTATATTATCACCATATTATTTTTATTGTCTGTTTTAGTAATCGGAACCAAAATAGCAGGAGCCAAATCATGGTTTCAGTTGGGAGGTTTCGGGCTACAACCTGCAGAGTTTGCAAAATTTGCCACAGCTTTGGTACTCGCCAAATACCTGAGTGGTTTAAATGTGAATCTGTTAAAATTTAGCAGTTTATTCAAAGCCGGCCTGATCATTGTATTACCGGCTGCACTTATAATTCTTCAGCCTGATACGGGTTCGGCACTTGTTTTCGCTTCATTTATTTTAGTCCTTTACCGTGAAGGCCTTTCCTCTAAAATACTATTATTTGCGCTGATGGCAATTATTTTATTTATCGCAACATTAATGATAAATAAGTTTATCGTTCTCGCGGTGCTTTTTAGCATTATATTTTTCATATATCTCAAATTACGCAAACGAAAAGGAAGCCTGTTCATTCTTCTTTTAATTTTTATTATGGGAAGTGCCTATGTTTATAGTGTGGATTATGCATTTGAAAATATCCTTGAACCGCATCAAAAAACACGGATTAATGTGTTAATTGGGAAAGAATTGGATCCAAAAGGTGCAGGCTATAATGTAAATCAATCAAAAATTGCTATTGGCAGTGGTGGTTTAAGCGGTAAAGGCTTTTTACAGGGTACGCAAACCAAATTTAATTTTGTTCCGGAACAAAGTACCGATTTTATATTTTGTACCGTTGGGGAAGAATGGGGCCTATTGGGTAGTACGTTCCTCATCATATTATTTACAACGCTTATCATTCGTTTAATCATACTTGCCGAACGACAACGTTCGGCATTCAGTCGGATATATGGTTACGGTGTTGCTTCTATCTTCTTTTTTCATTTTATTATAAATATCGGGATGACAATTGGACTGGCTCCCGTTATAGGAATACCCTTACCTTTTTTAAGCTATGGAGGATCATCTTTATGGGCCTTTACGATCCTATTGTTTATTTTTATCAGGCAGGATGCCTCACGGCTCGAGAACTTATAAAAAAAGGTGGCAATAAATAATTGCCACCTTTTTTAAAGTATGATCGGATTCACAATAAAGTGAACTGTTTAGACCGTT
>CAYNTB010000030.1:0-3060 GCA_964399905.1 uncultured Bacteroidales bacterium
TGGCTTTTATTATTTCCTGGCCATATTTACGCATCATTACGCCCTGAACCGCAAGGTCCGGGAATTTCATTGCAACGCCTATCACATTTCTAATTGCCGGATCCGCATCAATTCCCAATAATAAATCTGGTGAAACCAGGTGGAAGAAATGCAAAGCATGTGATTGGAACATTTGTCCGTAATGCATCAATCGACGCATTTTTTCTCCGGTTGGAGTTAAACCTTCACCTGTACCTGCACCAACAATCACATCCAGTGCTTTTGCGGCTGCCAAATGGTGACTAACAGGACATATTCCACATAGTCGCTGAACTAAAACCGGTGCTTCCCAGTAAGGGCGTCCCTGGACAAAACGTTCAAAGCCCCTAAATTCTACAATATGCAATCGGCTTTGTGTTACATTACCGTTATCATCCAGATGAATTGTCACTTTACCATGACCTTCTACTCTGGTTACGGGTTCTATCGTTATTTTTTTTGTCATGATTTTTCGCTTTTAATCAAATTTAACAACTTCGTAAGGTAATTTTAATGGATTGCCTGTAACCAATGCCACAAGTGCTTCCCAAATCAGATCGGCACTTGGCGGGCAACCCGGCAGGTGATAATCAATTTTTACGACTTCGTGGCAAGGATATACCTTATTCAGTATCATCGGCAATTCATCATCGTTCGGTAGAATTTTTTCGGTATTATTCGCAACCGTTGGCCCGTTCAGATATGCTTCTTCGAGGCATTCTTTTACCGGGATTCCATTTCGCAAAGCGGGCAAGCCGCCCATGATCGCACATTCGCCAACTGAAACTAAAATTTTACATTTTTTTCTAAATTCCTTCAATACGTGAATATTTTCACTATTACAGCAGCCCCCTTCTATCAACCCGATGTCGCATTGCTTCGTAAAAGTTTTAATATCATCAATCGGTGATTTATTGAATTCAACCAGATCGATCAGTTGAAGAATCCTTTCATCAATGTCAAGCAGTGACATGTGGCATCCAAAACAGCCAGCTAAAGATGTTGTTGCAACTATTGGTTTACTCATTATATTAGACCTCCTAAATATTTTATATACTAAATAACACTTGTTATATCGCTCCCGATTGGGTTCTTATCAAATTTTCGTGAACCGATCGGTTGATCGAAACCTTTTTCTTTTTTGATCAAAGCTCCGACCGGACAAATGTCCATGATTTCCTGGGCTTTTTCATCAGTAATTTCAAGTGCGCATTCTTTATCAATGCTGATTTGCAATTTATGTCCCCTTGATTTAAAGGCGAATAAACTTCTGCCTTTATCATCTTTAAACGACCTAACACATCTTTTACATAAGATACATCGGTTTCGATCGATCAGGATTTTGGGATTTGATGCATCAATTTCTTTTTGGGGAAACTGATATGGAAAACGCGGAACCATCATTTGGTATCGATATGCCAATGCCTGCAGTTCACAATTTCCGCTTTTCTCGCAGGATGGGCAGAAATGGTTACCTTCAACAAACAGTGCTTCAATGATTGTCATTCGCAAATCGCGCAATTCGGCAGTATCATTTTCTACCTCCATACCCGAAGCTACAGGAGTGGTACAAGCGGTCATTGTTCTGCCGGCAATCTTAACATTACATACCCTGCATGAACCTGCTTGTTTGATCCCTCTCACATGACATAGATACGGAATAAAAACCCCGTTATCACGAGCTGCATCCAGGACATTTTGGCCCGGTTCTGCTAAACACTCTTTACCATCTATGGTGAATTTTATTTTTTCGCTCATTGTATTATTTTTTATCTAATCAACTTAAATTTTAAGACCCTTTTATTACAGATTTGGAACCCTGTTCACATATTCACACGAATCGGCAACAGCTTCTTCTAAACTAAATCCTGTTTCATATTCGGTTTCATCCTTTACGAGTTCATCATAAAGTTCCCTGAAATTTTCAATGGTTGTAAGAATTGGATTCGCAGCAGTCTGACCGAGTCCACAACGATTTGCTTCTTTCATCTTTTTACCCCAGTCGAGCAAATTGTTTATATCTTTTTTAACACCTTTGCCATCAATAATTTTCTGGAGCGTATTTCTCATTAAAACCGTTATTGCACGACATGGAACGCACGACCCACAAGATTCATCAATAAAAAAGTTCATATAATTCAACACAACATCTTTCAGAAGGTTTCTTTCCTTACCAATGATCATAATTGCGCCACCGGTTGGGATATCCTCGAACGAGATGCTACGTTTAAAACCACTTGGTCCGATACAGATACCGGATGGACCACCTATTTGCACGGCCTGAACATTTTCAGTACCAGCCATCTCTAGAAGATCCCGTACCCTTAATCCCCATTCGATTGCATATACTCCCGGGAATTGACAATCGCCTGAAACACTTACTAATTTTGTACCGTTACTTTCGCGCGATCCCATTGATGAGAACCATTCGGGACCATTGTTAATAATTTTAACGACTGTGCATAAGGTTTCAACATTGTTAACAACGGTGGGTTTTTGAAGATAACCTTTTTGCACCGGAAACGGTGGGCGGTTTCTGGGTTCTCCCCTTTTGCCTTCTGCTGATTCAATGAGTGCCGATTCTTCGCCACAAACAAAAGCACCTGCACCCATCTGGATTCTAATGTCAAAATCAAAGCCATTTTTACCTGCAATATTTTTCCCGAGGAGGTTGCGTTTACGCATTTCCTCCAAAGTGTGTTCGAGATATTTTTTTAGGTAGGTATACTCAGCCCTCAGGTATAAAATTCCTTCTTTTGCATCAATTGCATAAGCAGCAATAGCCATTCCTTCGAACAACAATTTTGGAATTTCGGTTAAAATAACCCTTTCTTTAAATGTACCCGGCTCACCTTCGTCAGCATTGCAGAGGATATATCGCGGCCCTTCGCTTTTACGGCAAAAATCCCATTTCAAACCTGTTGGGAATCCAGCTCCTCCCCTTCCACGTAAATACGACTCTTTAACAGTATCGATCACCTCATTTGGCGACATTCCAACAATTTTCTTAAGCGCGGCACCATCTTCATTAGGCGTAAAAAA
>CAYNTB010000030.1:3070-11290 GCA_964399905.1 uncultured Bacteroidales bacterium
CAGCAACAAAACCAACGCAATCGTGGCCACCGTAAAAAATACAGGCCCTGCCTTACGGATATTATTAAATACCATTGCATTTACCAGTTCCGAACTGTTATGACCATCACCTTTGATGTCAATCATTTCGTTTACTGGAATTCCTGCTTTCATTTTCTGAACAATCTCCTTGACCCTAAGTGGAGTCAGTTGGGTGAATACGACATTATTAATCAAAGCCGCTGGTTCTTGATCGCTCATTCCGATACACGCTGTGTTGTACAGTCCGATTGTACCATCCGATGAAACACTTCCAAATGTACAACCAGCCTCTTCTTCAAATGCTTTTGCAACGGCTGCGCGCCCTTTCAAATTGGCCACAACACTGTCATTCAGATAAACAGCATATTTACCCGCCGGGCTTTTTGTAAAGAAATGATAGAAGCTCATTGTTTGTTCAACATCAACTTTTGATAGTACAGTCTCTTTTGCAACAACCTCAACCGCTTCATCAGATATAAAACCAAATTCACTCTGTATATCCAGCAAGATATCCATAAGCCTGGTTTTATCATTATTGTATTTCACAACAATGTTTTTTACAATATTTCTCATAAATAATAAATTGTTTTATTATACCTTAAAATTGTTCGCTTTACAATCTGTTAATTTTTTAACAAATGCAAAATTAGAAGAAATTTATTTATCAAAAAAGCAAAAGCTATATTTAGAAGAAATTTAAATAGCATCCTTCATATACAGGCATTTAGATATGATTGCGCAGTAATTTACAGATGAAAAGATTATGTAAAATATTCATAGAATGGCAACAAAAACACATAAACGTTAATAATATATATTAACACCTCACTTTCTGATACTTATCTTGTTAATAAATTATCAACATATGTTATCACTTACATTTTACAAAATAGGCCATCTCTTCGAGGGTAGTAATCATATCAAATTCTTTCAGATAGATTGACTTGGGAAGGTCGAGATGCACAGAGGTGAAGTTAATCATACTTTTTATTCCGGAATCCAATAATATGGCAGCAATTGAAATTGCGAATTCAGATGGAATCGCAAGAATTCCGATTTCGATATTCTTTTCTTTGATTACCGAACTCAACTGACTGATATCATAACAGGATACCCCATTGAATTTTTTCCCGATCTTTTGTGGGTCAATGTCGAAAGCTGCACTAATTTTCAGGTTTATTTCCTGTCCGCTTACATAGCTCAATATGGCCTGGCCCAGCCTGCCAATGCCTATTATGGCAATATTTTGTTGATACTCACTGTCAATTGTTTCACCGATTAATTTATTCAATTCATTCACATTATAGCCTTTTCGGTGATTTCCTGATGACCCGATCAGCATTAAATCGCGCCTTACCTGCACAGGGTTCAGATTGAGCAAACGGGCCAAATCATGCGAATAAATAAACGGATCAGATACATACATATATTTCAACAGCAGCCTTCTATAACGACTTAATCGCTGAACTGTTTTTTTAGGTAATTTCATGAATGAATTTTTTTAATTGCGTATATTAAATCAATAATATTTTTTTATCCTGCTTTCCTATTTTAACAGAGGGTGGTTTTTAGATTAATTCAAATTATTTTAAAAATATTTACACCCTCACGCTCTTTTAGTACTACAAATTTAGTGGTATGTTTCTATTATCAAAGAAATTCATTTTGATAAAAAGATTAATTTTGCCCGAACTAATTATAAAATCAGCCAAACCGATGGCGGAAGAAATGCATGTAAACACATACCACATACACATTCAGGGTTTAGTACAGGGAGTTGGTTTTCGTCCTTACATTTATCGACTGGCACATCAATTTAAACTGAAAGGATGGGTTGAGAACAGAAACAACGGCGTTCATATTGAATTGAACGCAACGCACCACCAATTAAATGATTTTATAGGAGCGGTAACAGATCAGGCACCAGCTGCAGCTTCTATTTTCGCGATTGAACACAGGGTGGTTAAACCACAAAATTTTTCCGTTTTTAAAATTATAAAAAGTAAAAATAAATCAGACGAGATCACCGAAGTTAGCCCTGATATAGGTGTTTGCGATGACTGCCTTAAAGATTTAAAAACACAGGCTCACCGTTTTAATTATCCATTTATAAATTGCACCAATTGCGGACCCCGTTTTACCATTATTAAAGATCTTCCTTACGATCGCGAAAAAACAAGCATGCAAGCCTTTGAAATGTGCGAAAAATGCAGGGCAGAATACGAGAATGTGCTGGACCGGAGATTTCATGCCCAACCTGTTGCCTGCAAAAATTGTGGGCCGGCATACCAACTGATCAAGGCTGATCAAATCATAAATGAATTTGATGATATAATAACACATGTTTGCGCATTGCTTGAACAGGGAGAGATTGTAGCCATAAAAGGAATGGGAGGATATCATTTGGCTTGTGATGCGCAAAATGAAAATACCGTCGCACAATTACGAAAAATTAAGAACCGAGATGGCAAGCCATTTGCCGTGATGTTTCGCGATTTAGAGAGCGCATCAAACTTTGTTGAAATTAATGATTTGGAGAAACAAGAATTAACAAGTTGGCGGAAACCAATTGTTTTATTAAAAGACAAAAAAAAGCTTGCACACGGAGTCAGTGTCGGTTTTGGTACAAGCGGGGCAATGCTGCCTTATATGCCTTTTCATTATCTTTTATTCGAAAAATTGAAACTTCCGGTCATCGTACTGACCAGCGGTAACATCTCTGACGAACCCATTATTATTGATAACCGGGTAGCAGTGGATGTTTTTTCCCCTAAAATTTCCGCAGTTGTAAGCTATAACAGGGATATACACAACCGAACCGACGACTCTGTTTCATTCGTTTGTAATCATAAAATACGGATGATCAGGCGATCGAGGAGCTATGCACCCAGCCCGGTACGATTAAATTTTAAAGTTGAAGGCATATTTGCCGCAGGAGCCGAATTGGTAAACTGCTTCTGTATCGGTAAAGAAAACCAGGCCATACTGAGCCAACATATTGGCGACCTGAAAAACCTGGAAACGCTTGAATTTTACACAGAATCTGTCGAAAGGTTTCAACGCCTATTTCGCATGAAACCCGAATTGGTTGTCCACGACCTGCATCCCGATTATTTATCAACCCGTTTTGCAAACGAGATGGGAACCAAGACGTTGGCCGTCCAGCACCATCATGCGCATATTGCATCCTGTATGGCCGAGCATCAATTAGATGAAAAGGTCATTGGCATTGCACTGGATGGAGTCGGGCTTGGTGATGACGGGCACATTTGGGGTGGCGAATTTATGCTTTGTGATTTTGCTGATTATAAAAGAATTACACATTTTGAGTATATTCAAATGCCCGGTGGCGATAAAGCAACAAAAAATCCATGGCGGATGGCCGTTTCATACCTTAAAAAATATTTTGGGGACACTTACCAGGCATGGGGTCTCGAATTTTTAAAAAGCATTCCTGACATTGAACATGAGATGGTCAACAATATGATTGATAAAAACATCAATTGCCCGTTAACTTCAAGCACCGGTCGGCTCTTTGATGCCGTTGCTGCACTCACAAATATTTGCACCACTGCCTCCTTTCATGCAGAGGCCCCGATGAGACTGGAAGCCGCTATCGACAATCAAATTACTGATCATTACGAATTCGAAATTCAAAAAGAAATTAAACTTCAAAAAATGTTTGAAGGGATCGTGAATGATCTTACAAACGGAATTTCAAAAGGTGTTATTTCAGCAAAGTTCCACAATACTATAATTAATGTTATTTTTGCAGCTGTTTCAATGATCAGGAAATCCAGCGGGCTGAACAAAGTTGTTTTATCGGGTGGAAGTTTCCAGAACAGGTATTTACTTGAAAAGACAGAGAAGCTATTAAGTAAAGCCGGGTTTCTGGTATTTTCTCAAGAAAAAATTCCCGCAAACGATGGAGGACTTGCTTTGGGACAATTGGCCATTGCGGCAAAAAAAAGAGCACTTAAAAATAACAATTGATTAATGAAATTTTAAGGCCATTGGCTTTATTTAAAGAATAATCATTCATCATTATAAAATAAAAATTTAAAATATGTGTTTAAGCATTCCGGCAAAAGTTGAATCGATCGAAGGAGAAATGGCTGTTGTTAGCGTTGGGGGCACAACTTATGATGCAAGTTTACAAATGATTGAGGGTGTTGAAGTGGGCGATTATATTTTATTACATACCGGCTTTGCCATCCAAAAAATCAGCGAAGAAGATGCGCAGGAAACCCTAAAAATATTTAAAGAATTTGAGGATCTTAACCAACAGCTTGACGAAGAAGAACAAAAATCAGGCAATCGAATTACCTGATGGGCACTACAACCTACTAAATTTTACATCATGAAATATATTGATGAATATCGCGATAAATCGCTGGTACTTGAATTGGTCGGGCAAATTAAAAAAGCATCTGCCAAACACATCACACTCATGGAAGTATGTGGCGGGCATACCATGTCGATTCAAAAATTCGGCATACCCAGTCTGCTACCGGAAAATATTAATTTGGTTTCGGGGCCGGGTTGCCCTGTTTGTGTTTCGAGTCGAAAATATATCGATCAGGCCGTGGCTTATTCAAGGCTAAAAGAAGTGATCATCACCACCTATGGCGATTTAATCAGGATTCCGGGTTCTACAACTTCACTTGATGAAGAAAAGGCAAACGGAGCTGACATTCGCATTGTGTATTCGGTGCTGGATGCCTTAAAAATTGCCAAAGATAATCCGGATAAAAAAGTTGTTTTTCTGGGCATTGGATTTGAAACTACTGCGCCAAGCAGTGCTGTTGGAGTTTTAAACGCCCACAAAGCAGGAATTAAAAATTTCTTTCTGTATAGTTCACACAAAATAATGCCACCGGCCATGGCAGCACTCATCGACGAAGGGGTTAAAATTGATGGTTATATTGCTCCGGGCCATGTGAGTACAATCACAGGTTCAGGCATTTACAAAGATATTGCCGAAAAATATAAACTGGGATGCGTCATTTCTGGATTTGAACCAGTGGATCTGCTCCGATCAATACTGATGCTGGTGAAACAAATTGAAAATAACGACCCTAAAATAGAAATTCAATACAGCCGTGTGGTACGGCCCGAAGGTAACCTAAAGGCATTGCAAATGCTTGATGAAGTATTTGAACTCAAAGATGACTGGTGGAGGGGACTGGGAGTATTGGCAAAGAGCGGGCTTGGAATTCGTAAAAAATATGCTGATTATGATGCAGAAATTCAGCTGACTGTTGAAGTTGAGCCGACAAAAGAAGATAAAGGCTGTATTTGCGGCGAAATATTGAAAGGCCTTAAAAAACCAAAAGATTGCAAATTATTTGCCAAAGCGTGCACACCCATTGATCCGGTAGGAGCCTGTATGGTATCGAATGAAGGCGCATGCAATGCATACTATCGTTTTAACAGAGAATAGGCATGAAAAATAAAAATGTATTACTGGGCCATGGAAGCGGCGGTAAACTTTCGCACGATTTGATCAGTCAGTTATTCGTAAAATATTTTGACAATCCCATTCTCCGACAGCAGACCGATTCTGCCTTATTAGAAATCAAATCCAAAAACCTTGCCTATACCACCGATTCTTATGTGGTAGATCCCATATTTTTTCCGGGCGGGAATATCGGCAAACTGGCCATTGCCGGAACGGTAAACGATCTGGCCGTCAGTGGTGCCGTCCCAAAATATATCAGTACAGGTTTTATTATTGAAGAAGGCTTTCCACTTGATGATCTGGAAATAATTGTTAAAAGCATGTCGGAAGAAGCCAAAAAAGCCGGAGTGTTAATTGTAACCGGGGATACAAAAGTAGTGGACCGGGGAAAATGTGATAAAGTCTTTATCAATACTTCAGGAATTGGTATTTTGAATGAGAACCTTTTGAATATCAGTTCCGGCAAAGAAATAAAACAAGGAGATCATATAATCATTAATGGGAGCATCGGTGACCATGGAATGGCCATTCTAAGTGCCCGTAATGAACTAAATATTAAGTCTGCCATCGAATCTGATTGTGCATGCCTGAATGAGTTGATACAAGAAATAGTGAGCAGCGAATCCCAAATTAAGTTCATGCGTGATGCAACCCGTGGTGGTGTAGCCACCGTTCTAACAGAGTTGGCATCAGGAAAAAGCTTGATGAATCGAAACTGGTAGTAAATGAAAGTGTGAGGGGAATGTGCGAGATGCTTGGGTTCGATCCGCTATACGTCGCCAATGAAGGCAAGGTAATTATGATCGTTTCGGATGCTGACAGCGATAAGGTACTTCAAATTATGCACAAAAATCAATTCGGCAAACAGGCTGCTGTGATTGGAGAAATTGTTGATTCGCACCATGGTAAAGGATGGATAACAACAACAATCGGGGGCAAAAGAATTATCGATATGCTGGCCGGAGAGCAATTACCACGCATCTGTTAAACCAAGGTTTACAAAAGATTATTGATTATTTGGTAGTTTGTTCATAATTCCCAAATCACTCATAACTCATAATTTACGATTTACAATTCATAATTTATTTCCTTTCTTCATTTTCACTTCATTTTAGCATCTTAACATTGCTTCAAAAATTTATTCACACTAAAATGAAATACCATGAAAAAGAATCTCAAATTTAAATGGACACTAATACTCGGTTTGATTGTTACTACCGCTTTTGTTGGGTGTAATAAAACCGAAAATACTTTTGATGACATGAATATCAAAAGTCTGGATCTAGCTTTGGACGAGGCCTTTGCTGCCGAACTTTTTGATGAAATTATCGAAATATCGGATGAAGCAGTGAATTTCAATTTTTCTGATTTAAAAACCACCGATATGTTCGGGTATCGTTTTATGCGCATGGGTGATTGCGTAACCGTAAGCACTGTTACAACCGACGGATCGACGGTGATTACCATCGATTTTGGCGAAGAAGGTTGTACCGGTCAGGATGGCCGCGAAAGAAAAGGAGTGATGATAATGACCAAAACCGGGAATTATTTTGAAGGCCAAACAATGGTAACCTATGAATTTGAAAATTACTTTGTAAACGGAAACCAGGTGACCGGGGTAAAAACGGTGAATGGTTATATTAATGATAATGGAAACCGGCAAATGGATATCGTTGATAATGGTGCCATTATTTTAGCCGACAATGGCGGAACAATTAGCCGGACCGCGCAACGCACAAGAGAAGTAATTGAAGGATCTGACACCCGTGACAAGCATGATGACATTATCAGTGTAACCGGAATTTCAACAGGAATTTCAGCCGACGGAGAAACCTTTTCTTCAGAAATCACTTCTCCTTTAATCAGAAACAATACAAACGATTGTTCACGCTTTTATGTTTCAGGTATTATTCACATTATAAAAGGTGATGGCACCGAAATCTTTATTGATTTTGGAGATGGAAGCTGCGACAACCTTGCGGAAGTTACAACCAATGGAGAAACCGAAATTATTGAATTAAAAGGAGACAGAAAAAGATTTTAAATTCTGCATATGATCCCGGGGAGGCTTTCATTTGTTCGTTTCAAAATAGCGTTTGTAAACACAATGGACTTGGTCAGAATATTTTATAATAAAAGCGGAAAAGCCTCCCCGCATTTATTTTTAAATACTAATTTTAACTCATAAATAAGAACCAAACTGAACGGAATTAACAAAACTCTTAAACATATTTACTTTAATAATTGTATCTTTAAAAAAAATTCGGGGATATGAAATCAATCAAATATATATTCTTTATGTTTTTTATCATGCTGGCTTCGATAACTTTCGGCCAACAGCCTCCCGTTAAAAAAGTTGAAAAACAAGAAAACAAAACAACTGAGAAAGCAGTTGTAGAGTCTAAGATAAAAACGGTTCCAAAAGCCAACATACAGCAAACACAATTAAAAAACATTAATCAAAACAAAGCAAAACTTCAATCCCAAAAGCTTAAAAAAGCGATCAGGAAGTCATCGGTTATGCGAAAACCAATCCGAAAAAAAGGTTAGATCGTAAATTAAAAGAAACGCTATGAACAGAAGCCTGTTTTTGATTTTATTCATTGTTTCATCCCCGATGCTTATTGCTCAAACAACAGACAGCACCTTCTATAATACGATTGAAAATGACAGTGTAACAAACACAAAATATGACCTGTTAATGTTTTCATTGAGTTATTCCAGCAATAACATAAAAT
>CAYNTB010000030.1:11300-11677 GCA_964399905.1 uncultured Bacteroidales bacterium
TCAGGTACTCGAGGGTAAAGGGTACGAATCGGGCTGCTATGTAGTGCCCTGCATTGCCGAAGTTAAAAATCATTACAGCATTGTTCAGGACGAAACTTTTGCCCCTCTTCTCTACCTTATAAAATACAAAAATCTTGACAGCAAGATTAAAATGCCTACATACTCGGCCGATTTGAGTTATTTTCATAAAAGCGGCATGTGGGCATCCTTTGATTATACCAATTATTATCTTGCAACTTACAACACCTATGAAACAGACTTCCAAATAGGTTATCAAAAAACCATTATCGATTTTATGGATGTCGACATCAGCTATCTCTATCATAACTTTAAAGGAGATACCATTTATGAAGGGATTTCATACGAACACGAAATTA
>CAYNTB010000031.1:0-5998 GCA_964399905.1 uncultured Bacteroidales bacterium
TATTGGCTCAGTCAGAGCGTGAAAGTGCATGGCGTGAAATGGCCAAGCAAGTTGCCCACGAGATCAAGAATCCTTTAACGCCAATGAAATTGAGTGTTCAGTACCTTAAAAAAGCATGGGATGAAAAAGAGCAGGATTTTGATCGTCGCTTAAACAGATTTACAAAAACAATTGTTGAGCAAATTGATTCATTGTCAGAGATTGCAAACGCCTTTTCTAATTTTGCAAAAATGCCTTCACAAAAACTAGAATGGGTTGATTTAAAGGAAATTATTAAAAATACCATTGATTTGTTTAAGGAGAATACCACCATCATCTATAAATTGGAAGTACCGATGGACAATTGCAAAATAAAAGCAGATAAAAACCAAATGCTTCGTGTATTTAATAATTTAATAAAAAATGCGGTTCAGGCAATCGGCGATAAAAATGATGGTGAAATAAAATTCCTGATTCGTAAAACTCAACTTGAAATGATTATTGAAGTAGCAGATAATGGATCAGGCATTACGGTCGAAATGGCGGAAAAAATATTTTCACCGAATTTCACTACAAAAACCAGCGGTATGGGTTTGGGTTTGGCCATGGTTAAAAGTATCATCATCAATTCGGGCGGAAAAATCTGGTTCGAATCTGTACCTGAGAAGGGAACAAAATTCTTCATATCATTTCCTTTAACTGAAATTCAAGATTAGCATTTTACAGTCGTACAAATTATTAACTTTACTTCCAAAATTGATCTGAATTGAATCCTATCAAAAAGTTAGCCGGTCAGACTGTAATCTATGGTTTTTCAAGTATTGTAGGGCGAATACTTAATTATCTGCTTGTTCCATTATATACCCGTGTTTTTACCCAGGGCGAATACGGAATTGTAAATGTGATGTATTCGTTTGTGGCTGTTGCATTCATCATTCTGACTTATGGGATGGAAACTACTTATTTTAGATACTCTGAATTGGAGAATGGAAGAAAAAAAGTGTATAATACGATATTATCTTCCATTCTAACTTCTACACTCGTATTTCTTGTTTTTGCCATCATTTTCGCACCACAAATTGCCAGAACCATCGAATACCCGGATAATTCTGAATATATAGTTCTTTTCGCCTTTATCCTTGCTTTTGATGCCATAACAGCCATCCCTTTTGCAAAATTACGCGCCCAAAACAGGCCCATTAAATTTGCCATTATCAAGTTGGTGAATATCGGGGTCAATATTACCTTAAATCTTTTCTTTTTGATCCTTTGTCCCTTTTTATTGAAATCCTCAAATTCAGCTGTAAGCGAATTTATACAGATTTTTTTCAAGCCGGAATGGGGCTTAATCGTTTATGTTTTCATTTCGAATCTGGCGGCCAGTGCCATCACTTTCATGCTGTTGTTTAAGGAGTTTAAAGATTTCAATTTTGCGTTTGATGTTTCGTTGTGGAAAAAAATGATGCGTTATTCATTTCCGCTTTTACTAACTGGTTTGGCGGGTGTTATGAATGAGACTTTTGGCCGCTTACTCATGAAATACATCCTTCCTGAAAATACTGCCGAGCAGCAAATTGGGATTTATTCGGCGAGTATTAAAATAGCCTTTTTGCTAAATTTATTTGTGCAGGCATTTCGTTATGCGGCTGAACCATTTTTCTTTGCCCACGAAAAAGAGAAAGATTCTAAAGTTGTTTATGCCAGAATAATGAATTATTTCGTTATTGCAACTACCCTAATCTTTCTGGGTATCATGCTTTATTTGAACACTGTAATACTGATCATCGGCGAAAGATTCAGGGAAGGGATAGTTGTTATCCCTATTTTATTAATGGCATATTTGTTTTTAGGGATATTCTACAATCTGGCCATTTGGTACAAACTGACAAACAAAACCAAATATGGTGCATACATTGCTATAGGCGGAGCTGTCATTACCATTGTATTTAACATCCTTTGGATCCCCCGATTTGGTTATGTCGGCTCTGCCTGGGCTGCTCTTTTATGTTACGGCACAATGATGATTACTTCATACCTGATCGGAGGGAAACACTATAAAGTGAATTATCAGGTATTAAAAATTATTGGTTATATTGGATTCTCCATTGTATTGGTCATCATCAGCCGTTCTGTTCCAATTGAAAACTATATTTTAGAGTTCCTGAAGAACACCGGACTCCTCTTGATCTATATGGTTCTGATTTATTTTTCTGAAAGAAATGATTTTCGCTCATTCTTCCTCAATCAAAATTCATAATACTTAAAGCACCTGCTTTTAGAAATATGCAATTGAAAGCATATTTTCTGTAATTTAGCGCTTCAATTTTAAGGCATACAATCTGTTGTGATGGATTTAAGAATGTGGCAGATTTTTTAAAAACAAGAATCAATAAACGATGATATGCTTTTTTAATTGGTTTATCAATCTAAACATAAAATACGCGGCAATACAACCATTACTGCTACAGGTGTGGAATGGAGGACAAATATAGAACGGGACTTTATAATTAATCCCCTGCAAAATGGAGAACATTACAAAAATGATAGGGATTATCACCAAATAATGTGAAGATTGAAGGCTGAAACCCAGGCGTGAATTGAATGTGAAGGTGGAAGTTTGGAAATATAGAACAAAAAAATTTTAGACTTAATGTATTTGATGAAAAATATATATTACCTGATTTTACTAAGCATTTTGATCTTGAATGTTCCGATCATTGGAATATCTCAGGAATCGGACACAAGCAAAACAGGTCAAAACGACCAGCAATACTTACGTTTACAGAATGCAAAACTTTTTGTTGAAGCCAACAAAGCCAAAAACGAAGGAGATATAGCAACTGCTGAAAAATTATACCGGAATTGCATTGAACTGGATCCGGAAGATGCCGCTTCTATGTACGAGTTGGCGAGAATTTATGTACTTAGCAACCAATTTGATGAGGCCCGTCGAATGGCTGAAAAGGCCATTAAAATTGATCCCAACAACAGTTGGTACAAACTCTTACTTTCGAACATTTACAAACAAACAAACAATTTTCCGGAAAGTGTCGATCTGCTAAAACAATTGGTAGAACAAAATCCTGCAAACCTTGAATTTTTAGAAGAGCTTGCCTATACTTATTCTTTGATTGGGGATGATAAAAATGCAATCCGAACCTTAAATAATCTGGAACAAAAAATCGGGATCAATGAGCAGCTGGCGATTCAGAAACAAAAGCTTTATCAGAATCTGAAGCAGGCCGATTCATCGGTTTTGGAGATTGAAAAATTAATCAATGAGTTTCCTTACGAAATCAGGTATTATGCATTATATGCAGAACTATGCTTACAAAATAAGTTTAATGAAAAAGCATTGTGGGCCTACTCTAAAATTGCAGAAATTGATCCTGAGAATGCCTATATTCATATCTCACTTTCTGATTTTTATCGGAATTCAGGTGATAGCATCAAAGCATTTAACGAATTAATGCTGGGTTTTCAAAATAAATCGCTGGATTTGGAATCAAAAATTCAAATCCTGATTTCCTATTACCCGTCAGAAAAAATATTTGATGAAAAAAATCCGGAGGCCTTCAAACTTATTTCGTTACTGGCTGATGTTTATCCCGATAATGCCAGGATTCTGTCCATTCAGGCTGAAGTTTTGTATCAATCCCGGGAATTTAAAAAAGCCCGCGAACTGTTGTTAAAAATAATTACGATTGACAGTATGCAGGTTGCCTCATGGGAACAGCTTCTGATTACCGAATCCGCTTTAGCTGATTTTGAATCATTAAAACTGCATGCCCCCAGGGCTGTGGAATTATTTCCAGGTCGTCCCATCCCGTATTTATTTGCAGGAATGGTAAAATCTCAGGAAAAAGATTTTGAGAAAGCACTTGAATATTACAGGAAGGGCTTGCCCCTGGTTTCAAATAATTTAGCCTTAAGTGCACAATTTTATTCATTTTTAGGAGATACCTATCATGAACTGAATAAAACTGAAGCTTCTGATCAGGCTTATGAAAGTGCAATTAAACTTGATCCTGAAAATTCGGTTGTTTTGAATAACTATGCCTATTATTTGGCTTTGCGTTCAGAAAAACTGGAAAAAGCAAAAGAAATGTCCTTCAAGGCTGTTGATCTGGATCCTGAGAATGCTTCCAATCTGGATACCAAAGCCTGGGTTTTGTACAAACTGGAACTTTATGAGGAAGCAAAAAGTATTATTGAACAGGCCATGAAAATAGATGATCAAAAAAGTGCGGAAGTTTATGAACATTATGGTGATATTCTGTTTAAAATGGGAGCAAACAAACAGGCACTCAAACAGTGGAAAAAAGCACGTAAAAAAGGGCCGGGCTCGGAATTTTTAGAGAAAAAAATTAAAGAAAAGAAATTATATGAATAAATGGTTAAAAATTAGACCGTCAATCATTATTGCTGTTGCATTGCTCCTTATATTTTCGGCTTGCAAAACCACTCGGAAAATCATTAAAGAGCCTTTAAAGGATGCGGGTTCGGAATATCTGTTCGATCAATTAAAGGCCAACGAATTAAAATTTGAATCCTTTAATGCCAAATTCAACCTCGACTATATTTTTGATAAAAAGAAAACAGAATTCAAGGGTCAGATCAGAATTCAAAAGGACAGCATGATCTGGATATCATTTTCTCCCGCTCTGGGAATCGAAGCCGCACGTTTATTAATTACCAATGATTCTGTTAAATTTATCAACCGTATTAATAAAACTTTTTTTGAAGGAGATTATAATTACCTGAACGAATATCTCGACACCAATGTTGATTATGATATTTTGCAGGCCTTGATCATTGGAAATGACCTGAGCCATTATGAGGATGGGAAATTCAGGGCCAGTGTCGACAACAAATTTTATAAACTCTCAACAGCTTCGCGGGCAAAGCTCAAAAAATATGTTCGAAAAAATGAACTTGAACCGAAAGTTTTTATCCAAAATATCTGGTTATCTCCCGATAATTTTAAAATACTGCAACTAAGTTTGAAAGAAATAAGAAAGGAAAATAAAAAACTGGATGCCACATACTCAAGATTTATAGAAATTAGCAGCCAATTATTTCCCAGGGTTATCGATTTCGACTTACAGGCTGATAATAATATTGGGGTTCATTTGGATTACTCTAAAATTGCCATTAATGAAGAATTAAATTTTCCATTCAGTGTCCCTTCTAAATATCAGCTTATTACTAAATTAGATTAAATTTATTAATGAATATGATCAATCTTGCTGTAGTTGTTTGCGCGTCAAAAAGAATAAAAGCAATGCTATTCTTACTGATGATTTCGTACACACTTTGCGGGCAGGTAAACAGGGAGAAACTGGAAGCCCAAAAGCGCCTGATTGAGAATGAAATTAATTATACCAACCAACTGCTCAATACCACCAGCTCAAATAAGGCAAATACACTTCACGAACTTATTTTGATCAATAATAAAATTAATCAACGGGAGCTTCTAATTTCAAACTATACCGGTGAGATAAAAACGCTGGACAGGATCATTTCAGAAAATAACGATAAAATCCTTGAATTTGAATCTGAGTTAAAAATTGCAAAAGCAGAATATGCCAAACTGTTAAATTTTATTTATTTGAATAAAAACTCAACCGACCGGATCATGTATATACTGGCTTCAAGTAATTTTAACCAGGCCTATCAACGAATCAGGTATTTACAGTATTATAGTGATTACAGAAAATCACAGGCCCTGCAAATTAAACAGATGAAAGATTCTGTGACGATCTTCAATAATGAAATGAACACTCAAAAACAGGAGCGTTTGCTTTTAATTCAAAATCAACAAAAAGAAATGCAGGTTTTGCAACAGGAAAAGCAGGAGCAGGGATTAAAAGTTAACAATTTGACGAAGCAGGAAAAACAACTTCAGGCTAAAATCAGGCAACAAAAAAATGAAGCCGATCGCTTAAATCTTGCAATCAATGATATCATTTCAGACGAAATAAAATCTGCTGCTGCAACTGCTGAAAAAAGCGGCTCG